>NZ_JBHWZP010000008.1:0-70785 GCF_042728395.1 Streptomyces sp. NPDC060205 | reverse complement strand
GGCTGCGCCCCGGTCTTTTGCCTGTCAGGGGCGCGGGGAACTGCGCGGCCCACCCCCACCGGGGCCGCAGACGGACGTCGGCCCGCGGAGCCCCTAGGGGCGGCGGCGGCGACGGAAGAGCAGGCGCGGCAACCCCGCCGGCACAGGCAACCGCGTAGTCGCCGACGTAGGCACCGGCGGCGCCGCCAACGACCCCGAGGGCAAAGACGCAGTCGAACCCGTCGGCGCCAGCCGAACCACCCGGCACTCGCGAGCCCACCGCTCCGTCATCGCCTCCCCGTCGGGCGCGTTCAACCGCTTCCCCTTCAGCTCGCCGACGGCAACCCCCCACTCCTCGGACCCGGAGGCCAGCTCCGCCACGGACGCCGTCCAGGACACCAGCCGCCCGCCCTTGTCCTTGCTGCGGACGGTCACGACCGCCTCCCGCCCGTCCACGAGCCCGGGCAGCGGCTGCTCACCGGGCCCGTCCCCGACCAGGTACACGGCCCCGTCGTGCCACACGTGCCACAACGGGCGGGTCGGCGCGCCGACGTCCTGGGGATCCAGCGTCGGGACAGAGGCGCCCCGCACCCAGATGAGCCCGGACTTCTTCGTGGCCTCCTCGACGAGGGCCTGTTCGGCAAGAGCCTGATCCGTCATGGGGCCACCCTAGCGCCGGCCCCGTACGCCCCTTCGAAGCGTTCTCGGAGCGCTCAGAGCCAGCCGTTGCGCTTCAGCGTGCGGTGGATGCCCAGGCAGAGCACCACGGTGATGCCCATGATCGACGGGTACCCGTACCGCCAGTGCAGCTCCGGCATGTGCTCGAAGTTCATGCCGTACACCCCGCACACCATCGTCGGCACGGCGATGATCGCCGCCCAGGACGTGATCTTGCGCATGTCCTCGTTCTGCGCGACGGACGCCTGCGCGAGGTTGGCCTGGAGGATCGAGTTGAGCAGTTCGTCGAAGGCCACGACCTGCTCGTGCACCCGCGCCAGGTGGTCGGCGACATCCCGGAAGTACTTCTGGATGTCGGGGTCGACCAGCCGCATCGGCCGCTCGCTCAGCAGCTGCATGGGCCGCAGCAGCGGCGACACCGCGCGCTTGAACTCCAGTACCTCACGCTTGAGCTGGTAGATCCGCGCCGAGTCGACACCGCGCGACACCCCGCCCCTGCGGCCGGGCGAGAACACCTCGGTCTCGACGTCGTCGATGTCGTCCTGCATGGCGTCCGCGACCGCGATGTACCCGTCGACGACGTGGTCGGCGATGGAGTGCAGCACGGCGGAGGGTCCTTTGGCGAGCAGCTCCGGGTCGTCCTGCAGCCGGTGCCGCAGCGCGCGCAGCGAGCCCTGCCCGCCGTGCCGCACGGTGATGAAGAAGTCCCGTCCGGTGAAGCACATCACCTCGCCGGTCTCCACGACCTCGCTGGTGGCGGTGAGTTCGTCGTGCTCGACGTAGTGGATGGTCTTGAAGACGGCGAACAGCGTGTCGTCGTACCGCTCCAGCTTGGGGCGCTGGTGGGCGTGGACGGCGTCCTCGACGGCGAGCGGGTGCAGCCCGAACTCGGCCGCCACGCCCGCGAATTCGTCCTCGGTGGGCTCGTGCAGGCCGATCCACGCGAATCCGCCGTCGCGCCGCACCTGACGGATCGCCGTACGCGGCGTGAGGCTGTCGTCGGACGGGAGGCGGACGCCGTCGCGGTAGACCGCGCAGTCCACGACGGCCGAACTCTCCGCGGCCGACCGGGTGGTGTCGTACGCGCCACCGTCCTTGCGGAGCGAGGGGCGGACCGCGGCACGCAGGTTGTGGATCATCGACATGGTGGCTCCTTCGCGAACGAAGGCCGCCGACGACGGTTGGAACTGCCCGGAATGGGGACGTCCAGACTGCGGATGTTTGGCACGTCCACAAAGCGGGGAGCACCGCACCGTCACGGTGGCGGCTTCGCTACTGATACAGATCAGAAAAATTCAGACAGATCAGGGAAAACGAAGTGCTCTTCCGTTGTGTACCGGACCGGCCATGACACGAGCGCGGGAAACGACGCGAGCGCGAGGGGTGGCAGTCGGCAGAGCGTGAGCTCGGGAAGCTGAGAGGAACTCAGCAGCCGGAAGAGCGGGTGGTACTGCCTGGTCGACTTCGATCCATGGAGCCCCACCTCCTCCGGCCGGTCCCCCGTAGGGGAGGTCCATCCCCCGCAGGGGAGTCTCATGCGTCGAGACGTGGGCCGGGACTTGAGAGCGACGCTTCTGCGTGCTGCCCCGGCCAGCGGCCAAGACTATCAGCCGACTGAAGTGTCAAGCCGTCGCTTTGCCCGCTGCTGACGAGTTCTATGCTCGGCGCATGGTTGATGTTCTTGCTCTGGTGGAAGCCCGTTTGCGGACCGCCCTGGGCGAACCGGACGCGCGCGCCGCGGTGACGTTCCTGGGCACGGACCGCATCGAGGTGCTCCGTTTCACGGACCTGGACACCTCCGGTACGGGCCCCACCGGGATCGTCCGTTACGCCACGCTCGGCATGTCGGCCCAGCCGATGGCGGACCCCACGGCGGTCGTCGCCGACCCGGTCGCGGGCCCGCGCGCCGAGCTGGTCCTGTCGGTGCGGGCCGGTGCCGCCGACACCGACAAGGTGCTGCGCCCTCTCGCCGTACTGGCCGCGTCCCCGCAGGTCGAAGGCCTGGTCGTGGCGCCGGGCGCCTCGCTGGACGTGGGTGATCCGCTGTGGCCCGGCGCCCCCTTCACCTCCGTCCTGGTCGCCGAGCCGGGCGGCCTGGTCGAGGATCTCGAACTCGACGCACCCCTGGATCCCGTACGTTTCCTGCCGCTGCTGCCCATGACGCCGAACGAGGCCGCGTGGAAGCGGGTGCACGGCGCGGGGGCGCTCCAGGAGCGCTGGCTGACAAGCGGAACGGACCTGCGCGACCCCGCACGCACGTCCGTTTCCCTGGACTGACCCTCAACGGCCGACCTGGTTCGGCCAGTTGGCTATCTCACACTCGGTGAAGCCCGCCAGGAGGTCCGGCGAAGGGCCGGGGCTCAGTTCGCGAAGACGGTGACCCCGTCCTCCGCCGCGTGCCGCTCCTCCAGCTCCTCGGCCTCGTGCGTCAGGGCGTCCCGGCGTACGAGGACCACGAGCGCGCCCAGCGCCGCCGTGACCGCCGCGACCACGAACGGGATGTGGATGTCGGTCCACTCCTCGATCCGCGGCGCGAAGAAGGGCGCCGCCGCGGCGGCGAACCAGCGGACGAAGTTGTAGCCGGCGCTCGCCACCGGGCGCGGCGCGTCCGACACGCCGAGGGCCAGCTCCGTGTAGACGGTGTTGTTCACCCCGATGAAGGCACCGGAGAGGATCGTGCAGACGACGGCCGTGGTGTGGCTGCCGTAGCCGAGGACGAGCACGTCGGCCGCGAGCAGCACCAGTGAACCGCCGAGCACCTTCAGCGAGCCGAACCGGGCCTGCAGACGCGGCGCCACGAGCACCGAGAACACCGCGAGCAGCACACCCCAGGCGAAGAAGACCGCGCCGCTGTTGTACGGGCTCATGTCCAGTACGAAGGGTGTGAAGGCCAGCACGGTGAAGAAGGTGTAGTTGTAGAAGAACGCCGAGCCCGCCACCGAGGCGAGGCCGCCGTGGCCCAGGGCCCTGACCGGGTCGAGCAGCCCCGTCTTGCGTGCCGGCTTCGGCTGCTCCTTCAGAAACGCCGTGATGCACAGGAACCCGATCGCCATCAGGAACGCGGTCCCGAAGAACGGGTAGCGCCAGCTGGCGTCCCCGAGCAGCGCGCCGAGCAGGGGTCCGCAGGCCATGCCGAGGCCCAGGGCCGACTCGTACAGCAGGATCGCCGCCGCGCTTCCGCCGGCCGCCGCGCCGACGATGACGGCGAGGGCGGTGGAGACGAACAGGGCGTTGCCGAGCCCCCAGCCGGCCCGGAAGCCGACGAGTTCGCCGACCGAGCCCGAGGTGCCGGAGAGTCCGGCGAAGACCACGACCAGCGCGAGGCCGAGCAGCAGGGTGCGACGGCCGCCGATACGGCTGGAGACGAAGCCCGTGACCAGCATCGCGAGCGCGGTGATCAGGAAGTACGAGGTGAAGAGCAGCGAGACCTGGCCGGGGGTGGCGTCCAGGCCCTTGGCGATGGACGGCAGGATCGGGTCGACGAGGCCGATGCCCATGAAGGCGACGACGGATGCCCCGGCGGTCGCCCAGACCGCCTTCGGCTGACGCAGGAGGCTCGTGGCCCCCCGCGTCGAAGGTGTCCCCTTCGGCGGGGCCTCCCGTGCTGCTGTTCATGCCCGCTCCTTCACGTTGCTCGCGGAGAGATGCTCATGGATGGTTGGCGTATACACATAATAAGTTAGAGCGACTAATGAATGCAAGCTACATCTAGTTTTCCCTGGTGGTGGGCCGTGGCGACGAGGTGACAGGCGCGCGCCGGACGGGTGATCGTCCTTGACGCGACGAAGGACGGGGAGGACCGTTGTGCCTTATGAGGGGCGAACCCAGTTGCCCGAAGTGTGGTGGCCGGGTCAGGGCTCCCGGCCTCTTTGCCGACTCCTGGCAGTGCGATGTGCACGGCATCGTGCATCCGCTGCAGCCCGTGATCCCGCCCAGCGTGGAAGCCCTCGGTGTCGTCGTGCACCGTGCGCGCGTACCGGTGTGGATGCCGTGGCCGCTGCCCGTCGGCTGGCTCTTCACGGGTGCGGCGTTCGCCGGTGACGACCGCAGCGGCGGTCGCGCGACGGCCGTCGCCTGCTCGGGGCCCGGGCCGCTCGGCGGCTTCGGGGAGCTGATGCTCGTCGCCGAGGAACTGGGCGTGGGTCTGGGCGCGCGGTACGCGGGCATCGAGGGACTCGACCCGGGGCCGTACATGAACGTCGACAAGCCCCCTCAGGTGAAGGTGCTGGCCGCGGGGCGGCCGACGCCGCTCTGGCACGTCCCCGGGGTGCCCGGCGACCGGGCCGTCTTCGCCGGGGAGGCGCTCGGGCTGTGGCTGTGGGCGGTCGTGTGGCCGGAGCAGTCGGGAATGATGATGTACGACGAGCTGGTGCTGACGGATCTGCGGGACGCGGGGGCGGAGGCGGATCTGTTGCCCTGTGGGGCGCTGTCGCCGCGGATTCTTGAGCCGTAGTCCCTCCGGGCGGGGGTGCGGGGTTCGTCGGGTGCGTGTACGTGTACGTGTGCGGGCGCGTCGTGGCTGGTCGCGCAGTTCTCCGCGCCCCTCAGGGGCCCGTTATCCTTGGACGGTTCCCTTTGTCCTGGTCCTGTCTGGAGTCCGCTCGTGCGCATCGATCTGCACTGCCACTCCAAGGCATCCGACGGTACGGACACCCCCGCCGAGCTGGTACGGAACGCCGCCGCGGCCGGTCTCGACGTCGTCGCGCTGACCGACCACGACACCACCCGCGGTTACGCCGAGGCCATCGCGGCCCTGCCCGCCGGGCTCACCCTCGTGACCGGCGCCGAACTGTCCTGCCGCCTCGACGGCGTCGGCCTGCACATGCTGGCGTACCTCTTCGACCCCGAGGAGCCGGACCTGCTGCGCGAGCGCGAGCTCGTACGCGACGACCGGGTGCCCCGGGCCCAGGCGATGATCGGCAGCCTGCGTGAACTGGGCGTGCCCATCACCTGGGAGCACGTGGAGCGGATCGCCTCCGGCGGGTCCGTGGGCCGGCCGCACATCGCCACCGCGCTGGTCGAGCTGGGTGTGGTGCCGACCGTCTCGGACGCGTTCACGAGCGAGTGGCTCGCCGACGGCGGCCGGGCGCACATCCAGAAGCACGAGTCCGACCCCTTCGAGATGATCCGGCTGGTCAAGGCCGCGGGCGGCGTGACCGTCTTCGCGCACCCCGCCGCCGCCAAGCGGGGCCGGACCGTACCGGAGTCCGCGATCGCCGAGCTGGCCGCGGCCGGGCTCGACGGCATAGAGGTCGACCACATGGACCACGACACGGCCACCCGGGCCCGGCTGCGCGGACTCGCGGCCGAGCTGGGGCTGCTGACCACCGGTTCCAGCGACTACCACGGCCACCGCAAGGCGTGCGAACTCGGCGAGTACACGACGGACCCCGAGATCTACGCCGAGATCACCCGCCGGGCGACGGGCGCGTTCCCCGTCCCGGGCGCGGGCGGACCGGCGGGCGCCTAGCATCCGGCACCGCTGTCGGACCGACTTGGGGCGCCCACGCGCGTTGGGCCAGGCAGCGATCCGGCAACTCGTGTTCCCGCCGGGCACGGCTCACCGCCAGCCCCTCAGGGGCGCGGAGAACTGCGCGACCGGCCACGACGCACCCGCACCCGGCACACTCACGTGCACCCCCCCCTCAACACCCAGCAAGGCTCACCTGCACATGTTCGACCTCGCCATCTTCGGCTCCCTCTTCCTCACGCTCTTCGTCATCATGGATCCCCCGGGGATCACCCCGATCTTCCTCGCGCTGACCTCCGGCCGCCCCGCCAAGGTGCAGAAGCGCATGGCCTTCCAGGCCGTCTGCGTCGCCGGCGGTGTCATCACCGTCTTCGGTCTGCTCGGGCACCAGATCCTGAACTATCTGCACGTGTCGGTCCCCGCCCTGATGATCGCCGGCGGCCTGCTGCTCCTGCTCATCGCGCTCGACCTGCTCACGGGCAAGACCGACGAGCCCCAGCAGACCAAGGACGTCAACGTCGCCCTCGTACCCCTGGGCATGCCGCTGCTCGCGGGCCCCGGCGCGATCGTGTCCGTCATCCTCGCCGTGCAGAAGGCCGACAGTGCGGCGACCCAGGTCTCGGTGTGGACGGCGATCCTGGCGATCCACGTCGTGCTGTGGATCGTGATGCGGTACTCGCTGCTGATCATCCGGGTCATCAAGGACGGCGGCGTCGTGCTCGTGACGCGCCTCGCGGGCATGATGCTCTCCGCGATCGCCGTGCAGCAGATCATCAACGGCGTCACCCAGGTCGTCCAGAACAGCTGACGCGCGGCTGGGAGGGGCGTGACCGAACGCGGAACCCCCGCCCGGCATCGTGCCGGACGGGGGTTCCGAAGAATGTCAAACGACCGCTGTTATGAGGCCGAGGTGTCGGCCGGGCGGATCCAGAGGCGCTGCCCGATGGCGGCGGCCTGCTGAACGATCCGGTTGACGGAGGCGGCGTCCACGACGGTGCTGTCCACGGGCGTGCCGTCGACGTCGTCGAGTCGCATGATTTCGAAGCGCAAGGGCTTCTCCCTTCGTCTGGTCATCCTCCTGAAGGAGAACTACTGGTGAGGTGGGTGAGCGAGTCATCTGTGTCCCGCGTTCCCATAGGAGTCAACGGGATGTTTGTTACGAACATTCCCTACGCTAAAGAAAACTTTCGAACGTCTAATTACTTGTGAGTATCGGGACCACGTGTGTACACACAGTGACGTCCTGCGACAATGAGGCGCATATGAATGACGACTTCGCGGCAGCCGACGATCCTCTCGACTTCTCCGCCCTCGCCGCGCGCATCGACCGCTCGAACGAGCTGCTCCAGCGCATGCTGGCCGAGGTGGCGAAGACGCCGTCGACCCACGCGATCTTCGTCGACGCCGGGTATCTCTACGCGGCCGCGGGCCGGCTCGTCGCGGGCACGGAGGACCGCCGGGCCTTCGAGCTGGACGCCGAGGGACTCATCGACGCGCTCATCGACCGGGCGCGCACGATCTTCGCGGACAGCAGGCTGCTGCGCGTCTACTGGTACGACGGGGCGCGGCGCCGCATCCACACCGCGGAGCAGCAGTCCATCGCCGAACTGCCCGACGTCAAGGTCCGGCTCGGCAACCTCAACGCCAACAACCAGCAGAAGGGCGTCGACTCCCTGATCCGTTCCGACCTGGAGTCACTGGCCCGGCACCGCGCCATCAGCGACGCGGCCCTCATCGGCGGCGACGAGGACCTGGTCTCGGCGGTCGAGGCGGCGCAGGGGTACGGGGCGCGGGTCCACCTCTGGGGCATCGAGGCCCCGGAGGGCCGCAACCAGGCGGAGCCGCTGCTCTGGGAGGTCGACAGCCAGCGCACGTTCGACCTCGACTTCTTCAAGCCGTACGTGGCCCGGCGCACGGCCGCCTCGTACGAGACGTCGGCGGTGGCCCGGCCCAGCCGGGAGGACGTGCGCTTCGTGGGGGCGCAGATCGCGGCGAAGTGGCTGGCCGCGCGGGGGCGGGAGTCCCTGGCCGAGCTGCTGCCCGGCCATCCGTATCTGCCCGGGCCCGTCGACCAGGAGCTGCTCGTGGAGTCCGAGGGGCTGCTGCAGTACTCGCTGCGCGGGCAGGCGGATCTGCGGCGGGCGTTGCGGGACGGGTTCTGGGAGCACTTGCAGGGGCAGTATTAGGCGCTGAGCTGTCAGGGCCCCGTAAGGGGCGCGGGGAACTGCGTCGCCAGCCCCCACCGGCCCCGCAGGTCACTCACGACACCCGCGGAGGTGGGCCCTCCTGGCCCAGGCTGTCCCAGAACGCGGCCAGGGCTCCCGCCGTCTCCAGAGGGCGGTCCGCGTTAGGGGAGTGCTCCGCTCCGTGGATGATCGTGCGGTGCGCCTCCAGGCGTACGGCCATGTCGTCCAGGAGCGGGACCGGCCAGGTGTCGTCGCTCTCGCCCGACAGGACGTGCACGGGCAGGCGCAGGGCCGCCAGCTCGGCCACGCGGTCGGACTCCGCACACAGTTGCCGCCCGGCGGCGGTGAGCTGCGCCGGACTGTTGCCGAGCCAGCGTCGTCTGAGGTCCTCCTGGTCGTCCAGGCCGGCGTCCAGTTCGCCCTCGGCGTCCTCCGGCGGGTCCAGCGCCCGCATCGCCTCCCACACCTGCGCCATGTCCATCACGCTCAGCGCGTCCCGCAGCAGCTTCACCCGCTGCTGCTGACCGGGCGAGATCTCCGCGGGTCCGGAGGACACCAGGGTGAGCGACCGGAAACGGGTCGGTGCCAGCAGAACGGCCGCGCGGGCGACCTGACCGCCGAACGAATGGCCCAGCAGGTGGAAGCGTTCCCCGGAGCGGCCCGAACCGTCGGGGCCGTCGGCGAGCGCGTCGAGCTGCGCGAGCACATCCTGCGCCAACTCGCGCTGCGCGTAGGGCGCTTCGTCGTCGCGGGGGCCCGGTGACTCGTACTGGCCCCGGCCGTCCACCGCGACGGTCCGGTAGCCGGCCGCCGCCAGGGGCTCGTGCAGCGAGATGAAGTCCTCCTTGCTGCCGGTGAACCCTGGCAGCAGCAGCACGGTTCCCTTCGCGGGGCTGCCCGCGTCGATCACGGCGAACTCCCCGCGGGCGGTGCCGAGACGATACGCGCGGGCCCCGGAGGGCGGGACGAAGGTGAAGGGCCTGCTCATGGGAAGGAGGCTATCCGGGCAACCTGACGGGCGGCATACCGGGCGTGGCACCCGGCTTCGAAGCCGGCCTTTCCCGCAACGCCGAACGGCCCGGCGCCCACGAGGGGAGCCGGGCCGTTCGGATGCGGAACTCAGCCGTCCGTGGGCTCGGTGGCCGCGGCGGCCTTGCGCGTACGGCGACGCGGCTTGGCCTCGGGCGCGGCCTCGGCCGTGACCGACTCGGTGACCGCGTCCGTGGCGGTCGCCTTGGCGGCCGTCTTACGGGTGCGGCGCGGCTTGACCGGGGCCTCGGCGGTGTCCGCCGCGGCCTCGGTGGCCTGGGCCGGGATGTCGGCCTCGGCGACCGCGGCCTTGCGGGTGCGGCGCCTGGGCTTCGCCTCGGTGGCCTCGGCCGTGTCCACGGCGCTCTCCGCCGCCTCCACGGGCGCGGCGGCCTTACGGGTGCGACGCGGCTTGGTCACCGCGGGCGCCTCGGCCGTCGTGCCCTCGGCCGTGTCCACCGCGGTCTCGGCGGCGACGGCGGCCTTGCGCGTACGCCGACGCGGCTTGGCCTCCTCGACGGGCGCCTCCTCGACCGCAGCCGCGGGGGCCGTCTCGGCCGCCTTACGGGTGCGGCGGCGCGGCTTGGCCTCGGGCTCCTCGGTCGCCTGCGCCGGGATACCGGCCTCGGCGGTCTCGGTGGCCACCGCTGCCTTACGGGTCCGGCGGCGCGGCTTGGCCTCGACGGCCTCCGCGGTGTCCAGGACCGTCTCGGCGGCGGCCGTGGCCGCGGCCTTGCGGGTGCGGCGCGGCTTGGCCTCGACGGCCTCGACCGGGTCGGCGACGGCGTCCACCGCGGCCACGGCCGCCTCGGCGACCGCTGCCTTGCGGGTACGGCGGCGCGGCTTGGTCACCACGGCCTCGGCGGCCTCGGCCGTCTCGGTCACGGCGGCCGGCTCGGCCTCGGGGGCCTCCTCGACGACGGTGACCTCGGGCTGTGCGGCCTCCGCCGTACGACGCGTGCGACGGCGGCGCGGCTTGGCCTCGGCGTCCGCCACCGGCTCGGCGACGGGCGCGACGGCCGGCGCGGCAGCCGGTACGACGGCCGGCTCGGGAACCTCGACGGCCGTGCCCTCGGCCGTGGCGACCGCGGTCGCGGCTGCCTCCGAGCCCGCGCCACGCGTCCGACGGCGGCGGCGCGGGGTGCGCGACTCCGCCGTCTGGCCCGGCTCGGCGCCGTCGAGCACGCCCTCCGGCGCGGACCGCGCTGCCGTCTGCGACGTGTTCTGCGGCTCCGCGGCGTCGAGCGCCGTTCCGTTGCGCGTACGACGGCGGCGGCGCGGGGTGCGCTCCGAACGGTCACGGTCACGGTCGCGACCGCGGTCACGGTCGCGCTCGCCGACCGGGGCGGGCCCTCCCGCGGGACGGCCACCGCGGCCACCGCGTGCGCCCCGCCCACCGGTCTCGCCGAGATCCTCGACGACCTCGGCCGACAGACCGGCACGGGTGCGCTCGGAACGCGGCAGGACACCCTTGGTGCCGGCCGGGATGCTCAGCTCCTCGAAGAGGTGCGGGGACGTGGAGTACGTCTCCGGCGGGTCGTTGAAGCCGAGGTTCAGCGCCTTGTTGATGAGCTGCCAGCGCGGGATGTCGTCCCAGTCGACGAGGGTGATCGCGATGCCCTTGGCGCCCGCGCGGCCGGTGCGGCCGATGCGGTGCAGGTACGTCTTCTCGTCCTCGGGGGACTGGTAGTTGATGACGTGCGTCACACCCTCGACGTCGATGCCGCGCGCGGCCACGTCGGTGCAGACGAGCACGTCGACCTTGCCGTTGCGGAACGCGCGCAGCGCCTGCTCGCGGGCGCCCTGGCCGAGGTCGCCGTGGACCGCGCCGGAGGCGAAACCGCGCTGCTGCAGCTGGTCGGCGAGGTCGGCCGCCGTGCGCTTCGTACGGCAGAAGACCATCGCGAGACCGCGGCCGTCGGCCTGCAGTATCCGCGCGACCATCTCGGGCTTGTCCATGTTGTGCGCGCGGTAGATGAACTGCGCGGTGTTCGCGACGGTCGCGCCCGCGTCGTCCGGCGCGGTGGCGCGGATGTGCGTGGGCTGCGACATGTAGCGGCGCGCGAGACCGATGACCGCGCCCGGCATGGTCGCCGAGAACAGCATCGTCTGACGGCGCACCGGCAGCATGTTCATGATCTTCTCGACGTCGGGCAGGAAGCCCAGGTCGAGCATCTCGTCGGCCTCGTCGAGGACGAGGGCGCGCACGTGCTTGAGGTTGAGCTTCTTCTGGCCCGCGAGGTCGAGCAGCCGGCCCGGGGTGCCGACGACGACGTCGATGCCCTTCTTGAGGGCCTCGACCTGCGGCTCGTACGCCCGGCCGCCGTAGATGGCGAGCACGCGGACGTTACGGACCTTGCCGGCCGTCAGCAGGTCGTTCGTCACCTGGGTGCACAGCTCGCGCGTCGGGACGACGACGAGGGCCTGCGGGGCGTCGGTGAGCTGCTCGGGCTGCGCCCGGCCCGCCTCGACGTCCGCGGGGACGGTCACCCGCTCAAGGAGCGGCAGGCCGAAGCCCAGCGTCTTGCCGGTGCCGGTCTTGGCCTGGCCGATGACGTCGTTGCCCGCGAGGGCGACGGGGAGCGTCATCTCCTGGATGGGAAAAGGGCTCGTGATGCCGACGGCCTCAAGGGCCTCGGCAGTCTCGGGAAGGATCCCGAGGTCTCGGAAAGTAGTCAGGGTGCTGCCTCTTCTGTGTACGCGGTGCGAGGCGAGCGCGGGGGTCGTGTCGGGGACCGTGCCGGGGACGTCGGCCGCTATTGACCAGCGGCCGGGGTGGCATGGGACCACTGCCGACGCTCAAGCGTTCGTACCGCTGAGGGTCCCTCCGGATGCCGTACGCACTGTGCCGTACGGGCTGGGAGGGCTGTCGGGTCGGAGCCGATCGGGCCACCGACCGGGCATCCTCATTCGTGCGGACCCGCCGGGTTACGTAGATCAACTCAGCGAGCGCATTACCACCATACCCCGGATCCGCGCATATGCGATGGCCGATTTGGTCACGTAGTCGTCGTCACACTGATTGACCAGGGCCTTACGCCGTGCGGCGAGCGGGCTATTGTGCGCTTCATGACGACGCCTGCCAAATCTTCCGACGCACCCGCCGAACCCACCGGAGTCGCCGCCCAGGACTGGGCCACGGCCTCCGTGGACCCCCAGTACCGTGCCGCGGTCGTGGACCTGATCGGCGCGCTCGCGTACGGGGAGCTGGCGGCGTTCGAGCGGCTCGCGGAGGACGCGAAACTGGCGCCGACGCTCGGGGACAAGGCGGAGCTGGCGAAGATGGCCTCGGCCGAGTTCCACCACTTCGAGCAGTTGCGGGCCCGGCTGACCGAGATCGGCGCGGAGCCGACGCAGGCGATGGAGCCGTTCGTCGCCGCGCTCGACGGGTTCCACAAGCAGACCGCGCCGTCCGACTGGCTGGAAGGCCTCGTGAAGGCGTACGTCGGCGACTCGATCGCCAGTGACTTCTACCGGGAGGTCGCGGCGCGGCTCGACGCCGATACGCGCAAGCTCGTACTGGCCGTTCTCGACGACACCGGTCACGCGTCGTTCGCCGTCGAGAAGGTGCGGGCCGCCATCGACGCGGATCCGCGGGTGGGCGGGCGGCTCGCGCTGTGGGCGCGGCGGCTGATGGGGGAGGCGCTGTCGCAGTCCCAGCGGGTGGTCGCCGACCGGGACGCGCTGTCGACGATGCTCGTCGGCGGGGTCGCGGACGGGTTCGATCTCGCGGAGGTGGGGCGGATGTTCTCGCGGATCACCGAGGCGCACACGAAGAGGATGGCCGCGCTGGGGCTGGCCGCCTGAGCCTTCGCCCCCCGGGCCGGTTGTCGGATGTCTGCGGGTCCGTGGGGGCTGTTCGCGCAGTTCCCCGCGCCCCTGAAACGCCCTTCGGGCCTGTCGTGTTCGGCTGCGGGTTCGGTGGGGGCCGGTCGCGCCGTTCCCCGCGCCCCTCGGAGGCGGGGCTGCGCCCGCGCCTCCTCAGCTGTCGTGCGGGCTGTTGCTCAGACCGTCGCCCCGTGGTGGTGGCGGAGTCTTCCCGCGGGGCGCAGGAGCAGGGAGAGGGAGGCTGCGGCCACTGCCGCCGCGCCCAGCATCACCGGCAGGAAGCCGGCGGATCCCAGCGCGGTGTGGGTCAGGAAGGCTCCGAAGAGGCCGCCCGCGACGCCCGTCGGGAGGACGATCCTGCGGACCGGCAGGCGGTGCGGCAGGCGGTATGCCGCCGCCAGGGCCAGTGCCAGACCGAGGATGGCCGAGCCGAGCGCTTCCAAGAACATGAGGGGGGTCCCTTCCGCACGGCTGTGTGCACTTCGGTCGTAGCCCGTCATACCCGTGACCTGCGGAATGCAACCCTCCCGTGTGGATGAGTTGTGCTCCATCTGTGAAGCGCGGACAGCCGGCCCGGACAGGGAGAACGGCATGAAAAAAGGGGCCCGGCGGCCATCGGCCTCCGAGCCCCTCTTCCGCGTTCTGCGGCGTCCTGCGACCTACAGCGCGCTGAAGCCCACCTTGCGGGTCGTCGGCTCGCCGAGCTCCACGTAGGCGAGGCGGTCCGCCGGTACCAGGACCTTGCGGCCGTGGTCGTCCACGAGGCTGAGCAGCTGCGACTTGCCTGCCAGCGCCTCGGACACCGCGCGCTCGACCTCTTCCGGGGTCTGACCGCTCTCCAGAACGATCTCGCGGGGCGCGTGCTGCACGCCGATCTTGACCTCCACGGCTATGTCCCTCCGACGGTCACTGATGTGCGCGTGTCTCCGCGCCGTACGCAGCACACATTAGCCCGGTGAGGGGACGTACATGCTCCGCCCGAGAACGCCAGGAGCGAACACCTTGTGGGAACAAAGTGGCGGTCGGCGCCGACGCGCCGGGGCCCGTAGGCCCCGGTCAGTGGTGTTCGGTGCCGTGCAGGGGGAAACCCGCGATGCCCCGCCACGCCAGCGAGGTCAGCAGCTGCACCGCCTGCTCGCGCGGCACGCTGCGGTCGCTGTGCAGCCAGGAGCGGGCCACCACCTGGGCGAGTCCGCCCAGACCCGAGGCGAGCAGCATGGACTCGGCCTTCGACAGACCGGTGTCCTCCGCGATCACCTCGCAGATCGCCTCCGCGCACTCGAACGTGACCTTGTCGACCCGCTCGCGCACCGCGGGCTCGTTCGTCAGGTCCGACTCGAAGACCAGCCGGAAGGCGCCGCCCTCGTCCTCCACGTACGCGAAGTAGGCGTCCATGGTGGCCCGTACGCGCAGGCTGTTGTCCGAGGTGGACGCCAGCGCGGTCCGTACGGAGACCAGCAGTGACTCGCAGTGCTGGTCGAGCAGCGCGAGGTACAGATCGAGCTTGCCGGGGAAGTGCTGGTAGAGAACCGGCTTGCTGACGCCCGCGCGTTCGGCGATGTCGTCCATCGCGGCCGAGTGATATCCCTGCGCAACGAACACTTCCTGGGCGGCGCCGAGGAGCTGGTTGCGTCGGGCACGGCGCGGCAGGCGTGTGCCCCGCGGGCGTGCCGCCTCTGTCTGCTCGATGGCTGTCACGCCGCCTCCCAAAATCGTCCACATGCGGTGAGCGCCGCGCGGCCATCGTACTTTTCGGTAACCGTGGTGTGCGCGGTGCGAGCGGAGAATTTCACGGACCGGACGTCGGTGAAACCGTGCAGATCGCGCCATAGGGGGTCATGGCGGGCTCATGGGGTTCCCGGTGCCGGGCTCGCGACCGGGTGCTCGTGGGTCCTGGCGCGCCGGTCAGGATGCCGTGGTCCGAGGTCCGAGGTCCGAGGTACGGGGTCCGGGTCCGAGGTCCGGGCGGTCGCCGGGAGCGCCCGGGGCCGGTTCACCGATAGTCGTCCTCGTCGAGTTCGACGACTCTCGCCTGCTCGGCGAGGTCTCCCTCGCTGGCGCTGCCCGGGTCCGCGCCGGTCAGCGGATCGTCCCGCCGGGGTGCCAGATCCGTGTGCTGCTCGGCGGCGTCGGCCTCGGGGGCCTCCACGCCGATCTCGGCGGCGCCGGTGTCGTCGTCCGTGTCCTCGAATGCCTCGGGGTCGGTGGGGTCGACAGTCATGAGTCCTCTTCCCGAGCGGTGCGAGTGCGCTCTTGCGCTGGTACGAGTGCCCTCGTTCACGAAGCCTAAGAGACCTGGGTGGGGGGCGCTACGCGATCCGGCCGGGCCGGGGCCTGTTCCTGTGACGGCGAACACACGATCCAGCGCGTGATCGTCTCGTAACATTGCTGCATGTCTTCGACCGAACTGCCGTCAGTGCTG
Source organism: Streptomyces sp. NPDC060205 (assembly GCF_042728395.1). Taxonomy (NCBI): domain Bacteria; kingdom Bacillati; phylum Actinomycetota; class Actinomycetes; order Kitasatosporales; family Streptomycetaceae; genus Streptomyces; species Streptomyces sp. NPDC060205. The sequence goes on along the minus strand of NZ_JBHWZP010000008.1, from coordinate 55,193 downwards.
GCCACCTCCGTCGCGCCGAAGGTCAGTTCCGTCCGGGTGGCGGCGGGGGAGCGGCTGCGCACGGTCGGGCTCCCCGGGGTCACGCTGACGGTCCGTTCGAGGCCGCCGGCCAGGGAGGGCCTGCCCCCCGCGCTGTACGTGCACGGGCTGGGCGGCTCCTCGCAGAACTGGTCGGCGCTGATGCCGCTCCTGGACGGCCTCGTGGACAGCGAGGCCCTCGACCTGCCGGGCTTCGGCGACTCGCCGCCGCCGGACGACGGCGACTACTCGGTGACGGGACACGCCCGCGCGGTCATCCGATATCTCGACGCGGCCGAGCGCGGGCCCGTGCACCTCTTCGGGAACTCGCTGGGCGGCGCCGTCTCGACGCGCGTGGCCGCCGTACGCCCCGATCTCGTGCGCACGCTCACGCTCGTCTCGCCCGCGCTTCCCGAACTGCGGGTGCAGCGCAGCGCGGTGCCCACCGCGCTGCTCGCCCTGCCGGGTGTGGCGGCCCTGTTCACCAGTTTCACCAAGGGCTGGACCGCCGAGCAGCGGGTGCGGGGGGTCACCGCGCTCTGTTACGGGGACCCCGGCATGGTGACGCCGGAAGGATTCCGCAACGCGGTCGAGGAGATGGAGCGGCGGCTCGCCCTTCCCTACTTCTGGGACGTCATGGCACGCTCGGCGCGCGGCATCGTGAACGCGTACACGCTGGGCGGCCAGCACGGACTGTGGCGCCAGGCCGAGCGGGTGCTCGCCCCTACACTGCTCGTCTACGGAGGCCGCGATCAGCTCGTCTCGTACCGTATGGCCCAGCGCGCGGCGCGTGCGTTCAGGGACTCGCGGTTGCTGACATTGCCTGACGCGGGCCATGTGGCGATGATGGAGTACCCGGAGACCGTGGCCACGGCCTTCCGCGAACTCCTCGCGGACACAGGTGAGTTGACCGACACCGGCGCTACCGGCGCGAGGAGCTGAAGCGGGACGTGGGACGTCACAGCCGGCGCGGGCCCGCCCCCAAGGGCGAGACCGCCGACCCTCCCGCCGCTCCGGCTGCCCGGCCGCAGACGGGGACCACCGCGGAGACGGCGGGGCGCCGACGGCCCCCCGGCGGGCCGCAGTCCGCGGCGCCGCAAACTTCGTCGGCCTACGGGACACCCGCTCGGGGGGTGCCCCGTCTGCCCGACGGCTGGGTTCCGCAAGGGCCCGGCGGCTCGCCCGGACAGGGTGGTCTGCCCGGACAGGGCGGCCCGTCAGGGCCGGGAAGCATGCCCGGACAGGGAGGCCCGTCCGCGCAGGGGGGTCTGCCCGGGCAGGGCGGCCCGTCCGGACCGGGTGTTCCGCGATCCGCCGGCCGGCCGGCCGCGGGCGGAGACCCCCGGTACGCCGGTGGGGCTCCCGGGTACGCGGACCAGCACCGGGGCGGGACACGGCCGGGCGGAGGGCCACGCCTTCCCGACGGCACCCCCGCGCACGGATTCCCGCGGTTGCAGGACGGCACTCCGGCCCATGGATTTCCGCGTCTCCCCGACGGGACGCCGGCCCACGGATTCCCCCGGCTGCCGGACGGCACCCCCGCGCACGGGTTCCCGCGCCTTCAGGACGGGACCCCGGCCCATGGGTTTCCGCGGCTGCCCGGCAGCGGCGGTGGCGGTGGCGGTCCGGCGCAGGGTGCGCCGCGCAGCGCCGACGGCACTTTGGCCCACGGCATGCCCCCGGTCCGCGGCGGTCACCCCGAGCAGCGTGAGGCGGGCGGCGGCTGGGGCACGGCGAGGACGGCCACCGGGTACGGAGCCGGCGTCGGCGTGACGCAGGTGTCTCCGCAAGGGCCCGCGCGGGGGCCGGGCCAAGGCGCGCCGCGTGAGCGGCCCGGAGTGCCGATCCCCGGGCAGCGGTACGCACCGGGCGCGGCGGGAGCCCCTGGCCCGCGCCAGGCCTACGTCGACGCGTTCGCTACGGACGGGGGGAGTGGCCAGGGCGGCGACGACCAGTTCGCACCGCGTGCCGCCACGCCCGCGGCGGCGGCGCTGCGCGCGGACCCCTTCGCCCCGCTCACCGACCGGGACGAGGAGGTCGAGCACAAGACCCCGCCGCCCCGGGGGCCGAAGACACCGGGCACCGCGCCGGACAAGGCCAAGGGCGGCAAGGGCCGGGCCTTCACCGGCATCGCGGCCGCGGCCGTCACCACCGTGCTCGCCGTCGTCGTGGCGGGCCAGGTCGCCGACGGCGGCAAGGACGACTCCGCGGGCACGCAGGCGGCCGGCGGCGCCGACCGGGAGGCCAAGGACTCCGCGTCGCGCACCGACAAGCGGCCCGCGCCCTCCACGACACCGCGCGCGGTGACCCTGTCGTACGCCCAGCAGATGGCGGCGAAATACCCCCTGGACGCCGAACTCAAGGGCGGCGGCACATTCGACGCGGTCACCGGATTCGACAAGGCGCCGGGAACCGGCCAGAAATTCACCTACCGCGTCGACGTGGAGAAATCCCTCGGACTCGACGGAAAGCTCTTCGCGCAGGCCGTACAGAAAACCCTGAACGACAAGCGGAGTTGGGCGCACGGCGGCGGTCGTACCTTCGAGCGGATTTCTTCCGGAAAGCCCGACTTCGTCATCACGCTCGCCAGTCCCGGCACCACCGCTTTCTGGTGCGCCAAGTCGGGTCTCGACACCACCGAGGACAACGTCTCCTGCGACTCGGCCGCCACCGACCGCGTGATGATCAACGCATACCGCTGGGCGCAGGGCTCGGAGACATACGGGGACAAGATGTACTCGTACCGGCAGATGCTGATCAATCACGAGGTGGGGCACCGGCTCGGGTACGGGCATGTGAGCTGCAGTGTCGACGGCGGGCTCGCCCCCGTCATGCAGCAGCAGACCAAGTTCCTGAACCACGACGGGATCAAGTGTCTGCCCAACCCCTGGCCCTTCCCGTCGAGTTGAGCGAACGCGTCGCGGGGGCGGCCGGGGGCCGGACGGCTCACATTGACAGGCGGGGAAAGTTCGTTCATATTTTCTCGCATGTCGCCTCGTCACATCTCCGCACGCGCAGCCCTTGAGCTGGCGCTGTTCGGCGTGACCGCGCTCTGCGTGGCCGACATTCACTGTCGCTGACCCTCGCCCCTGGCGCGCGTCGGCTTTCTCTCGTTTTCCACCGCCACCGTCTTCTCGGTGCCGGGTGTTTTCCGGAGTGCCCTCGTGCTCTCCTGCCAGCGTGCCCTCGGGGCGATTTCCGCGATTACTTCCTCACGCCGTGCCCTGTTCGCGCGCGGTGTTCGCCGAATTCTCCGAGGGGTTTCCTCCCATGCGTCAATCGTCCGTCACAGCGCGCCGTCTGGCCGCCGTATCCGTCAGCCTCGCCGTGGCAGCGGGTGCAGTCGCCTGCGGGCCGGAGGACAACGATGCCAAGGCCACGTCCGGCGGCGCGGACGCCAAGCCGGCCAAGGGCGGCACCCTCACGGTCCTGAACTCCAACCCGCAGCAGGACTTCGACCCCGCCCGGCTCTACACCTCCGGCGGCGGCAACGTCCCCTCGCTCGTCTTCCGTACGCTCACCACGCGCAACCGCGAGGACGGGGCCGAGGGCGCCAAGGTCGTCCCCGACCTCGCCACGGACACCGGCAGACCCAGTAAGAACGCGACCGTGTGGACGTACACGCTGAAGAAGGGCCTCACGTACGAGGACGGCAGCGCGATCACCTCGGCCGACATCAAGTACGGCATCGAGCGGTCCTTCGCGGCCGAACTCTCCGGCGGCGCGCCCTATCTGCGGGACTGGCTGATCGGCGGGGCCGACTACCAGGGGCCCTACAAGGACAAGAAGGGCCTCGACTCCATCGAGACGCCCGACGAGCAGACCATCGTGTTCCATCTCAACAAGCCCGAGGGCGAGTTCCCCTACCTCGCCACGCAGACGCAGTTCGCGCCCGTCCCGAAGGCCAAGGACACCGGCACGAAGTACGAGGAGCACCCGGTCTCGTCCGGCCCGTACAAGGTCGTCAAGAACGAGAACGACGGCGAGCGGCTGACCCTGGAGCGCAATACGCACTGGTCCGCGTCGACGGACGCCGAGCGCAAGGCCTACCCCGACAAGATCGACGTACGCTCCGGGCTCGACTCGTCCGTCATCAACCAGCGGCTGTCCTCCTCGCAGGGCGCGGACGCCGCCGCCGTGACCACCGACACGAATCTCGGGCCCGCCGAACTCGCCAAGGTCAGCGGTGACAAGGAGCTGGCCGCACGGGTCGGCACCGGGCACTTCGGCTACACGAACTACATCGCCTTCAACCCGAAGGTGAAGCCGTTCGACGACCCGAAGGTGCGCCAGGCGATCTCGTACGCCATCGACCGCAGCTCCGTGATCAACGCGGCGGGCGGGTCCTCGCTGGCCGAGGCCGCGACGACGTACCTGCCGAACCAGAAGTCCTTCGGCTACACCGCGTACGACCACTTCCCGGCCGGAAAGTCCGGCAACGCGGCCAAGGCCAAGGAGCTGCTGAAGGAGGCCGGGCACGCGAAGGGCCTGACCGTCACGCTCACCCATTCCAACGCCAAGGACTTCGAGACCAGCCCCGAGATAGCGACCGCGATCCAGGACGCCCTGAAGAAGGCCGGGATCACCGTCAAGCTCCAGGGCCTGGAGGACAACGACTACAGCGACAAGATCCACAGCGCGAAGACCGAGCCCGGCTTCTTCCTCGCGCACTGGGGTGCCGACTGGCCCTCGGGCGGTCCCTTCCTCGCCCCGATCTTCGACGGCCGCCAGATCGTCAAGGACGGCGCCAACTTCAACACCGGCTTCCTCGACGACAAGTCCGTCAACGCCGAGATCGACGCGATCAACAAGCTGACCGACCTCGACGAGGCCGCCACCCGCTGGGGCGCCCTCGACAAGAAGATCGGCGAGCAGGCACTGACCGTGCCGCTGTTCCACCCCGTCTACAAGCGCCTGTACGGCAAGGACATCAAGAACATCGTGATCAGCGACTGGACCGGGGTGCTGGACATCTCGCAGGTCTCGGTGAAGTAGCGCCGTGAGCGACGTACTCGTCGCCTCCCAGGCCCCCGGCGCAGCGGACCTCTCCGTTGCGCCGGGGGCCTCGGGGGCTCGTCAGTTCTGGCGGCGGCTGCGCGCACAGCGCGCCGCCCTCGTCGCGGCGGCCGTCGTCGCCCTGCTCGTCCTGGTCGCGCTCGCCGCACCGCTGCTCACCGCGATCGAGGGTCAGGATCCGACCACGTACCACCCGGATCTGATCGATTCCGCACGCGGCGGTGTGCCGGTCGGATCGTTCGGTGGCATGAGCGGTGACCACTGGCTCGGCGTCGAGCCGCAGACCGGCCGCGACCTGTTCGCACGCCTCGTGTACGGGGCCCGGGTCTCGCTGGGTGTCGCGCTGGCCGCGACCGTCGTACAGATCGTCATCGGAGTGGTGGTCGGGGTCGCGGCCGCGCTCGGCACCCGCTGGGTCGACCAGCTGCTGAGCCGGTTCACCGACATCATCGTCGCCCTGCCGCTGATGATCATGTCCCTCGCGCTGCTCGCGATCGTGCCGTCGGGATTCCCGCGGCCCGTCCTGGTCGCGGGCGTCATCGGCCTGATCGCCTGGGGCAACATCGCGAAGATCGTCCGCGCCCAGACGCTCACCCTCAAGGGGCTGGACTACGTCTCCGCCGCCCGGCTCAGCGGCTGGGGCACCTGGCGGATCGCCCGGCGCGAGCTGCTGCCCGGGCTCGCGGCGCCCGTCATCACGTACGCCGCGATCCTCATCCCGCAGAACATCACCGTCGAGGCGGCCCTGTCCTTCCTCGGAGTCGGCGTGAAGCCGCCGACCCCGTCGTGGGGGCAGATGCTCACCGCCGCCGACGTCTGGTACCAGGCCGCGCCGCAGTACCTGCTGCTGCCGGCCGGCGCGCTCTTCGTGACCGTCCTCGCGCTGACCGTCCTCGGCGACGGGGTCCGCACGGCCCTCGACCCGCGCGCGGCCTCGCGGCTGCGGGTCGGGACGGGACGGAAGCGGGAGGGCAAGGCGGCGCAGCCGCTTGCGGGCGCTGGAACTGCCGAAGGGGCCGCGGCCGGTGGGGTGGCGAAGGCGGCCGGTGGATCCGGTGGCCCGAGGGGTCCGAGGGGTCCGAGGGGTCCGAGTGGCCCCGGTGAGTCCGGTGGCCCCAGTGGCCCCAGTGGGTCCAGTGGGTCCGGTGGGTCGGGGCCGGGAGGTGTCTCATGAGTGGGTTCACGGGATTCGTCCTGCGCCGGGTCGTCGGCGTCCTGATCACCCTCTTCGCCCTCTCCGTGATCATCTACGTCGTCTTCTACGTCACCCCCGGCAACGTCGCCCAGATCACCTGCGGGCCGCGCTGCTCGCCCGCCCAGGTCCAGCAGGTCGCCGAACAACTGCGCCTCGACGACCCGCTGTACGTGCGCTACTGGCACTTCCTCGAAGGGCTCGTCGCCGGCCAGGACTACTCGACCGGCACCGCGGTGCAGCACTGCCCGGCGCCCTGCCTCGGGCTGTCGTACCAGAGCGACCAGCAGGTCACCGAACTGATCCTCACGAAGCTGCCGGTCAGCCTGTCGCTCGTGTTCGGGGCGATGGTGATCTGGCTGATCCTCGGCGTCGGCAGCGGCGTGCTCTCGGCGTGGCGGCGCGGACGGCTCACCGAGCGGGTGCTGACCGGCATCACGCTCGTGGGCGTGGCCACCCCCGTCTTCGTCATCGGCCTGGTCCTGATGATCGTCGTCTGCGGCGAACTGGAACTGCTGCCCTTCCCGCAGTACGTGAAGCTCACCGAGGACCCCGAACAGTGGGCGTGGAACCTGCTGCTGCCCTGGCTCTCCCTCGCGCTCATCGAGGCCGCCGCGTTCGCCCGGCTGACCAGGTCGTCGATGCTGGAGACACTGGCCGAGGACCACATCCGGACCTTCCGCGCGTACGGCGTCGGCGAGCGCTCGGTCATCTGGCGGCACGCGTTGCGCGGAGCGTTCGCCCCGGTCATCGCGCTGAACGCCAACAACGTCGGATCGGCCGTCGGCGGCGCGGTCCTCACCGAGACGCTCTTCGGACTGCCCGGCATCGGAAGGGAACTGGTCCACGCCGTCGATGTCGTCGACCTCCCCGTCGTGGTCGGGATGGTCCTGGTCGTCGGCTTCTTCGTCGTCATCGCCAACGCCCTCGCGGACGTGCTCTACGCGGTGGCGGACCGACGGGTGGTATTGGCATGAGTGCCGGTGGTGGTGCACGTGGTGCGGTTTGTGCGAGTGATGCAGACAGTGCAGGTGGCACTGGTGGTACGGGTGGTACGGGTGGTACGGGCATGAGTCTGGTCGAAGTAGCCGATCTCACCGTCGGGTTCGGCGAACTGCGGGCCGTGGACGGGCTCTCGTTCCGGCTTGAGCGGGGCGCCGCGCTCGCGCTGGTCGGCGAGTCCGGTTCCGGCAAGTCCACGGTCGCCTCGGCCCTGCTGGGCCTGCACCGGGGCACCGGCGCGTACGTCGGCGGCTCGGTCCAGGTCGCCGGGATCGACGTACAGGAGGCGTCGGACGACGAACTGCGGCGGCTGCGCGGCGCGCGGGCCGCGATGGTCTTCCAGGACCCGTTGTCGTCCCTCGACCCGTACTACGCGATCGGGGACCAGATCGCCGAGGTGTACCGCGTGCACACGCGTGCCTCGCGGCGGGCGGCACGCGCGCGTGCCGTGGAGGTGCTGGACCGGGTCGGGATCCCGGACGCGGCCCGGCGCTCCCGTTCGCGCCCGCACGAGTTCAGCGGCGGGATGCGTCAGCGTGCCCTCATCGCGATGGCGCTGGCCTGCGAGCCCGGCCTGCTGATCGCCGACGAGCCGACCACCGCGCTCGACGTGACCGTCCAGGCGCAGATCCTCGATCTGCTCCACACGCTGCGGGAGGAGACCGGCATGGGTCTCCTGCTCGTCACGCACGACGTGGGCGTCGCCGCGGGAAGCGTCGACGAGATCCTCGTCATGCGGCACGGGCGCGTGGTCGAGCACGGCCCCGTCGCCACGGTCCTCGGAGCGCCCGCGCATCCCTATACGCGCGAACTGCTGGGCGCGGTGCCGAGGGTGGACGCGCCGCGGGCGGACGTGCCGGGCGCGGCGGCTGCCGCGAGTGCGTCATCGGTCAGTGTGTCCGGCGCCCTGCCGCTCATGACCAAGGACACACCGCCGGTCGCCGCGACCGGCGAGGTCGTGCTGGAAGCGGTCGGGCTGCGGCGCGAGTTCGGGCGCGGGAAGCGGGCGTTCGCGGCCGTCGACGACGTGTCGCTCACGGTCCGCCGGGGCGAGACGCTCGGCATCGTGGGCGAGAGCGGCAGCGGCAAGACGACGCTCGGCCGCATGCTGGTCGGCCTGCTCGAACCGACGGCGGGGCGCATCAGCCCGGGCGGCGGGGTACGCCCCGACGTGCAGATGGTCTTCCAGGACCCCGTCTCCTCCCTCAACCCCCGCCGCAGCGTGGGCGAGTCGATCGCCGACCCTCTCCGGGCGCGGGGCGAGCGGGACGAAGGGAGCGTGCGGGGGCGTGTACGGGAGCTGTTGGAGCGCGTGGGGCTCGAAGGGGCGCACTACGACCGCTACCCGCACGAGTTCAGCGGAGGCCAGCACCAACGCGTCGGCATCGCGCGGGCCCTGGCGGCCGACCCGCGGGTCATCGTGTGCGACGAACCGGTCTCCGCGCTGGACGTCACCACCCAGGCCCAGGTGGTCGCCCTGCTCGGCGAACTGCGGCGCGAACTCGGCCTCGCCCTGGTCTTCGTGGCCCACGACCTCGCCGTCGTACGCCAGGTCAGCGACCGGGTGGCGGTGATGCGCGGCGGCCGGATCGTCGAGTACGGACCCGTCGACGAGGTCTACGAGTCGCCGCGGAACCCGTACACGCGGCAGCTCCTCGCCGCCGTTCCCGCGCTCGATCCGGCGGTCGCCGCCGCCCGTCGCGCGACCCGTCGAGCCGCCCGCCAACAACTGGCCGCCGTATGACGAAACGTGTTCGGTTGATCTCTTAGCGCGACGGAACGCGACCCGCACGGGAAAGTTACGACCGTTCACCCCTTTTGGTGGTGCGATGGACAACCGTCCATCGCGCCACCGCCATGTCCGCATACGTTCGTCCCGCTGCGAGCCGCCGGGTCAACGGCGGCTCCCCACATGGGAGATCGGGAGTGCGGTCGTGCGCATAGGACTGCTTACGGAGGGTGGCTATCCGTATGTGAGCGGTGAGGCCAGGCTCTGGTGCGACCGGCTCGTGCGCGGGCTCGGACAGCACGAGTTCGACATCTACGCGCTGAGCCGCAGTGAGCAGCAGGAGGACGAGGGCTGGATCCAGCTCCCCTCCCAGGTGAGCCGGGTGCGCACCGCCCCGCTCTGGACGGCGAACGAGGACGGCGTCATCTACGGGCGACGGGCCCGGCGCCGATTCGCCGAGTGCTACGGGGAGTTGGCGGCGGCCGTGTGCGCGCCCGACGCGCTCGGCGCCGCCGCGCCCGATGCGGTGTCCGGGGCGGCGTCGGACGCGATGTCCGGGGTGGCGTCCGGTGCGGCGTCCGGAGCTCTCGGCGGAGTCGGCGGGCACGCCGAGGGCCGGGATGGCGGTCGGGGCGAGGGTCGGGGTGACGGTCGGGGCGAGGGTGCCGCGGCCGGTGCGGCGGACCGTTTCGGCAGCGCGCTGTACGGGCTCGCCGAACTGGCCCGCGACGAGGGCGGCCTCGTCGGCGCCCTGCGTTCCGAAGCGGCCGTGCGCGCCCTCGAACGCGCCTGCCGCGCGCCCGGCGCACTGCGCGCCGCGCGCACCGCCCGCGTGCCGGATCTGCTCACCGTCGCCGCCCAGGTGGAGCGCGCGCTGCGCCCCCTCTCCCTCGACTGGTACGGCGACGACGGACTCGGCTCGGTCGACCTGTGCCACGCCACGTCCGGCGGCGCCGCGGCCCTGCCGGGACTGCTCGCCCGCCACTTCTCGGGCGTACCACTGCTGGTCACGGAGTACGGCGTACAGCTGCGGGCGCACTACCTGGGCCCGCGCGAGGATCTTCGGGGGCACGCGGTGTCGGCGCCGGCGCGGGCCCTGCTCGCGGCGTTCCACGGCCGGCTCGCCGCGGAGGCCTACCGGCAGGCCGCGGTCATCACGCCCGGCAACACGCACGCCCGCCGCTGGCAGGAGCGCTGCGGCGCCGACCGGACCAGGATCCGTACCGTCTACCCCGGCATGGAGGCGTCCCGCTTCTCGGAGGTGGGCGAGAGCTCCGAAAGCGCCGACCCGTACACCCTCGTGTGGGTCGGGCGCATCGAGCCCGCCAAGGACCTGGTCTCGCTGCTGCACGCCTTCGCGGAGATCCGTAAGGAGGAGCCGAAGGCGCGGCTGCGGATCGTCGGCGCGCCCGCCGACGGGCCGGAGGGCGCGACCTACCTGGCGCAGTGCCGGGCCCTGGCCGCCCGGCTCTTCCCCGACGAGGCCGCCGGTGTGCACGCCGTCGGCGACCACCCGGTCTCCTTCGAGGAGATCGGCGGACCGGACGTACCCACCCTTCCCGAGGCCTACGCGGCGGGCGCCCTCGTCGTCCTGTCCAGCGTCGTTGAGGGCTTCCCCATCAGCCTCGTCGAAGCGATGTTCGCCGGCCGCGCGACGGTGTCCACGGACGTCGGTGCGGTCGTCGAGGTCATCGGCGGTACGGGGCTCGTGGTCCCGCCGCGCAATCCGCGGGCGCTCGCCGAGGCCTGCGTCGCCCTGCTGCGTGATCCGGAACGCCGGTCGCGCCTCGGTGCCGCGGCCCGCGCCCGGGCCCTCGAACTGTTCACCGTCGAGCAGAACATCATGGCATTTCACAGCATTTACCTCGATATCGTCTCGCGCTGTCCGGTCCGTCGGGACGTGGTCGACGCGTCCGGCGAGCCCCTGCCGTTCGCCATACCCGTCGAGGCCCAGGTGCCGGGCCGGTGGCCTGACCCGGGGACGCGTCCGGCGGCCGGAAGACCCGGCCCTGGCTGGGCGGCAGGACCGCCTGTACAGGGCGTCCCGCTGGGACTCGCCCCGGGCGAGCCGGTGCCCGCGGGGGAGGGGGCGTGGTGAGCGCGCGACGGAGCGGAGCGGGGGACCGGGCCATCGGCGCCACCGATGACACCGAGGTCGGGCGGTCCGGAGACCTCGGGGACGGGCGGGGCATGAACGCCGAGGTGGGCGAGATCAAGGTGGTGGACATCCAGCCCGGCGAGACCCGCGTGGTCGACGTCCAGCTGGGCGAGTCCCGCATCGCGGACGCACACCCACGCACGGGCGAACCGGGATCGGCGGCTTCGCGGCCCAGCTGGGCGAAGAACGCCGCCACCGGCCCTGACGGGACACGCGTCGCACCTGCGCGGCAGGGGTCCCTGCCGGGGCCTCAGCCCGAGTCCCAGCAGGGGTTGCAGCCGCCGGGTTCCTCCACGGCGACGTACGCCCGGCTGGCGTGGGACGCCGTGACGGTCACGGCGGAGGCTTCCCTTGCGGCCGCGGACCAACAGGCTTCCGACCAGCCGGTTCCCGAGCGGGCGGCTGCCGGGCGGCACGTCCCCGAGCAGGTGGCCGCCGAGCGGCAGGTTCCCGAGCGGCAGGTTCCCGAGCGGCAGGTTCCCGAGCGGGCGGAGGCTGCGGGGCAGCAGGCATTCGACCGGCAGATTTCCGACCGTCAGGCTTCTGACCGGCGGGCTTCTGACCGGCAGGCTGCCGGTCCGGTGGATACGGTCGCGGCTCCCGGGCCCGGTCCCGGTCCCGTTCATGACCCGGCCGGCGGACAGCTCGGCGACCCGGTCGCCGACGACCGCGCGCCGTCCGCTCCTCGCGGCGCCGCCGACCCGGTGAAGGCCCTGATGCACCGCCACCGGGAGCTGTGCGAGCGCGCGGTGGACCCACTGGAGATCGCGGCGGCCCTGGAGGCACACGGGGTGACCGACCGGACCGCCACCCACTTCCGGCACCGGGACGTCTTCTCCCTCGCGGAGGAGATGTACGCGCGAGTGCCCTGCGCCGGCGACACGGCACCGCGGCCCGAGACACCCGACACCCCCAGGGCGCACGCCGACTGGGCGCTGCTCACCCTGCTGCCGGGCGCCCTGTGCGCGGTGGTCATCACCGGCCTGCGGTACACCGAGGGCCGGCCGCGCCTCGCGGTGACCCTCGTCGGCGTACTCGCCGTGGCCCTCGCCGTGCGCGCGGCCCGCAGCCGCGGCCCCCTGCACGCCACGCGGCCCTGGTCCCCGACACCGCCCACGCGCGCGTGGACCTACTGGCTCGTCGCCTACGCCCTCCTCGGCGACGGGCTGCTCGCCGCCGCCATCGAGGGCGGCCCCGACGGACCGCCCACCGGCAGCGCCGGCAGCTCCTGGCCGATCGCCCTCGCGTCCGTCCTGGCCCTGAGCGCGGCCTGCGCCCCGGCGGCCTGGTGCGCGCACCTCTTCACGGTGCGTGCCCGCCGCCGACTCGCCACCAGCCGCGCCCTGGAGGAGTTCGCATCCTCCGTGAAACCCCTGCTCCTGGGCGTGTTCGCACTGTTCCTCTGCGTCCTCGGCGGCCTGCTCGCCCTGAGCGGAGCGGTACTGGACGAGCAGCCCGCTTACGCCGGGGCCGGCACCCTCGGCGCGCTCCTCCTGCTTGCCCGGCTTCTCACCGTGCACGGCTTCAGGCACGCCCCCGCCGTCATGCTCGCCGCCGCGGGCGTGACGGAGGCGGTGGCCGTCCTGAGCGTCTTCGCGAGCCGCCTCCCCGGCTGCGAGGCGCTGGCCGTGCCCGTCGAGACCGTGGCCGACGCCTGGGGAGCGGGCGCGATCCCGGCTCTCGTGTGCGGGGCCGCGGCGCTCGTCCTCCTGCTCCACGCGACCAGGACCCTCACCCGCGCCTCCGCCCACGCGGCACACGGAGACACGCCGTGACCCGCCACCGGCCCTCGGCCCCTGGAGGTTCGTGATGGATCTCCGCGCCGAGCACACCCCTTCCCGCGGGGCCGACACCGCGGGCCTTCCGTACGACCCATGGCACCACCCTGAAGGAGAACGCAAGATGATCACCCTCCGCATCGGAGAGTCCGCCCCGGGAGCCGCCCGATGAGGGTGCTGCTGATCGGAGCCAACGGATACCTGGGCCGCTTCGTCGCCGACCGTCTCCTCGCCGACCCGGCCGTGCAGCTCACCGCGCTCGGCCGCGGCGACGACGCGGACGTACGCTTCGACCTCGCCAGCGGCAGCCCGGGAGCGCTCACCCGCTTCCTCGACGCGGTGCACCCGGGGGTCGTCGTCAACTGCGCCGGGGCCACCCGCGGCGGCGCCCGCGAGCTCACCCGGCACAACACCGTCGCCGTCGCCACCGTCTGCGAGGCACTGCGCCGCAGCGGCTGCGGGGCACGCCTCGTACAGATCGGCTGCGGCGCGGAGTACGGACCCAGCCAGCCCGGCTCCTCCACGGCCGAGGACGCCGTGCCCCGCCCCGGTGGCCCCTACGGCGTGAGCAAGCTCGCCGCCACCGAACTGGTCCTCGGCTCCGGCCTGGACGCCGTCGTCCTGCGGGTGTTCTCGCCGTGCGGGCCCGGCACCCCGGCCGGCTCCCCGCTCGGGCGCCTCGCCGAAGCCATGCGCCGCGCCATGCAGTCCGGCGACGGCGACCTCAAACTCGCCGGCCTCGGTGTCCAGCGCGACTTCATCGACGTACGCGACGTCGCCCGTGCCGTCCATGCCGCCTCCCTCTCCGCCGCACAGGGCGTCATCAACATCGGATCCGGTCGTGCCGTACGTCTGCGCGACGCCGCCTCCGTCCTCGCGCGCGTCGCCGGCTACGGGGGAGCCCTCCACGAACTCGACGGCATTCCCGGCCCCGCCCGGCCATCCATCGGCCACCCCCGCTCCGAAACAGAGCACACGGCCCCCGCCGCGTACCCCTACCCGGACGGCTGCGGCAGCTGGCAGCAGGCCGACGTGCGCACCGCCCGCGACCGGCTCGGCTGGCGGCCCCGGATCAACCTTGAGGAATCCCTCGCCGACATCTGGATGGAGGCCGCATGCCGTATCTGACCAGCACACCGACGGGCACCGCGAGCACGGACCTGAGGATCGGCTTCGGCGTCCCCGGCTATGCGCACCCCCTGGTGGCCCCGGTCGAATGGGGCGGCCTCACCCGCCCCGGAACCCCCTTGCACTGGGTCGTCCTGAACGTCTCCGACGGTCCCGGCGCCCGGCCCGACCCTCACTGCCTTGAGGCCGCCGGACGCCTGCGCAACGCCGGTGTCCGCGTGCTCGGCCACCTGGACGTGACCTACGGCGCCCGTGCCTTCGGCGAACTCGTCTCCGAGGCCCACCGCTATCTCGACTGGTACCAGGTCGACGGCTTCCTCCTGGACCGCTGTCCCACGGAGCGGACAGCGCTCCCGGAGATCCGGCGCACCACCGGCACCCTGCGGGCGCTCCTCGGCGACGGCCACATCGTCCTCGGCCACGGCACCCACCCGTATCCCGGCTACGCCGAGACCGCCGACCAGCTGGTGACCTTCTCCGGGCCCTGGAGCGACTACCGCTGGTCGCAGGTGGCGGAGTGGACCGCCGAATACCCGCCGGAGCGCTTCTGCCACTTCGTCCACGGCATGCCCCGAGGACATCTCGACGAGGCTCTGCGCATCGCCCGCTGGCAGGGAGCCTCGACGATCTACTTCACCGACCGCACGGACCGCGGAGGTTCGGCCGACCCCTGGGAGAGCCTGCCCGGCTACTGGGACGAACTCGTCTCGCGGATCGGAACGGGTGTCTCGGAATGAAGAAGGGCGTGGCAGTGTTACGGGGAGAACAACTGTAGTGATTGACCGACCAACGGAGTCCCCGTGTCGCTGCCACCCCTGGTCGAGCCAGCTGCTGAGCTCACCGTAGACGAGGTCCGCAGGTACTCCCGCCACCTGATCATCCCCGACGTGGGGATGGACGGGCAGAAGCGGCTGAAGAACGCCAAGGTGCTCTGTGTGGGCGCCGGCGGCCTGGGCTCGCCGGCGCTGATGTACCTGGCCGCCGCGGGCGTGGGCACGCTCGGCATCGTGGAGTTCGACGAGGTCGACGAGTCGAACCTGCAGCGCCAGATCATCCACAGCCAGGCGGACATCGGCCGCTCCAAGGCGGCGTCGGCCCGCGACAGCGTGCTCGGCATCAACCCCTACGTGAACGTGGTCCTGCACGAAGAGCGGCTCGAAGCCGAGAACGTGATGGACATCTTCAGCCAGTACGACCTCATCGTCGACGGCACGGACAACTTCGCGACCCGCTACCTGGTCAACGACGCGTGCGTGCTGCTCAACAAGCCGTACGTCTGGGGCTCGATCTACCGCTTCGACGGCCAGGCCTCCGTCTTCTGGTCCGAGCACGGGCCCTGCTACCGCTGCCTCTACCCGGAGCCCCCGCCCCCCGGCATGGTTCCCTCCTGCGCCGAGGGCGGCGTCCTGGGCGTGCTGTGCGCGTCCATCGGCTCCATCCAGGTCAACGAGGCCATCAAGCTCCTCGCGGGCATCGGCGAGCCGCTCCTCGGCCGCCTGATGATCTACGACGCCCTGGAGATGCAGTACCGCCAGGTCAAGGTCCGCAAGGACCCGAACTGCGCGGTTTGCGGCGAGAACCCGACCGTCACCGAGCTCATCGACTACGAGGCCTTCTGCGGCGTCGTCTCCGAAGAGGCCCAGGAGGCGGCCGCCGGCTCGACGATCACTCCCAAGCAGCTCAAGGAGTGGATCGACGACGGCGAGAACATCGAGATCATCGACGTCCGCGAGATCAACGAGTACGAGATCGTCTCGATCCCCGGCGCCAAGCTGATCCCGAAGAACGAGTTCCTCATGGGCACCGCCCTGGCGACCCTCCCGCAGGACAAGAAGATCGTCCTGCACTGCAAGACCGGTGTCCGCAGCGCGGAGGTCCTCGCGGTCCTCAAGTCGGCCGGATTCTCCGACGCCGTGCACGTGGGCGGCGGCGTGATCGGCTGGGTCAACCAGATCGAGCCGGAGAAGCCGATCTACTAGCGGTACCCCGCAGGGACAGAACCCGCAGGGACAGAGCCCGTAGGGACAGACCCTGTAGGGAAAGGGGCTCGGCACCGCGTGTGCCGGGCCCCTTCCCGCTGTCCGGGCGGGGGTGGCCGGTGCCGCTACGAACCGCAGACCTTGCCGTCGTCCGGCACCGATCCGTCCAGCAAATAGTCGTCCACCGTGCTGTCGACGCAGTCGCTCCCGTTCCCGTACGCCCCATGCCCCTCGCCCTTCCAGGTCAGCTGCACGCCGACGCCCTTGCCCAGCTCGTCCGCCATCCTGCGCGCCCCCTCGTACGGCGTTGCCGGGTCGCCGGTGTTGCCCACCACCAGGACGGGCTCCGCGCCGGGCGCGCTCACCTCCGGCGTCTCGTACTGCCCGGCCACCGGCCAGTCGTGGCACCAGCCGGCCGTGTCCCAGCCCATCGAGTCCCCGAACACGGGCGAGATCTTCCGGAACTCGGGGAGCCGCTTCTTCGCCTCCTCGGGCGTCGGCCGCTCCTTGTCGTCCAAGCACGATATGACCCGTTGTGAATGCGTGGTCGTGCCGTAGTGGCCCGAGGCGTCACGGTCGTTGTAGCCGTCGGCCTGCGCGAGCAGTTCCGTTCCGTCGCCGTCCTCGGCCGCTTCGAGCGCGCTGGTGAGCGCCGGCCAGGACGACTTGCTGTACAGCGGGTAGATGATGCCGGTGAGGGCGAGCTGCTGGGTCAGCTCGCGGCCGCTCGTGGTCGCCAGCGGCTTCGAGTCGATCCGCTTGAGCAGGTCCGCGATCTCCTGAGTGCCTTCCTTCGGGTCCCGGCCCGTGGATTCCAGGTAGTCCTCCAGAGCGCGCTGGAAACCCCTGGTCTGGTTCTCCGCGTGGCCCACCGTGCCGGCGCTCGGGTCGACGACCGCGTCCAGGACCAGCCGCCCCGCGTTCTTGGGGAACAAGTGGGCGTACACGCCGCCCAGTTCGGTGCCGTACGAGATGCCGAAGTAGTGCATCTTCCGGTCGCCGAGGACATGCCGCATCAGGTCCATGTCCCGGGCCGTGTCGGTCGTCGAGACATGCCCCAGGAGCTTGCCCGCGGACTTCTGGCAGCCCTTGCCGAAGTCCGCGGCGTCCTTGAGGAACGCGGTCTCCTCGGCGGAGGTGTCCGGGGTGGTGTCGACCGCCTCGGCCGCCTGGACCTTCTTGTCGCTGCGGCAGCGCACGCCCTCACTGGCGGCCACCCCGCGCGGGTCCCAGCTGACCAGGTCGTACCGCTCATGGAGCTTCGCGAACGTCGGCCCGTACGGCGGCAGATAGTCGACGCCCGAGCCGCCGGGGCCGCCGAAGTTGAACAGCAGTGAGCCGATGCGGTCGTCCGCGGATCCGCTCGACTCGCTGCGGATCAGGGCCAGTCCGATGGTCTCGCCCGTCGGCTTCGCCCAGTCCAGCGGCACCTTGAGCGTCGTACACCGCCAGTCCCCGCCCGGTGCGGGACCGGTCTCGGTGGCCTTGCACCTGCCCCAGTCGAGCTTCTGCGAGGTGAGTGAGGCGGGCAGCCCCGGCATGACGTCGGAGGAGGTCGCCGGGCCCGGCGACCTGCCCGCGTCGTCGTTCTTGTCGTTCCCCCCATCGCCCCCGGACGAGCCGCTGCAGCCGGCCACCAGCAACGCGGCGGCGGCCAGTGCCGTCCACCGTGCGATACGCGCCATGAACTTCCCCCCTCGCATCGTCGTCCGCCGATGTCGCGGATGACAGTCAGGCCATAGTAGGCAGATCTCCGCGAGCACAGCCGAGCCCTGTGGATAACCTTCTGACCTGCCACTTTGTGAGGTTCGTCAGGAGCAGACCGTTCCGGCCCGCGGGACCTTTCCGTTCAGCAGATAGCCGTTCACCGCGTCACGCACGCACTTGTTCCCGCTGTCGTACGCGCCGTGCCCCTGACCTTTGTACGTCAGCTCGACACCGACCCCCTTGCCCAGGGACTCCACCATCTTGCGCGCGCCCTCGTACGGGGTCGCCGGGTCGCCGGTGTTCCCGACCACGAGGATCGGAGCCGCACCGGGCGCGCTCACATCGGGGTGGTCGGCGTCGCCCGCCACCGCCCAGTCGGTGCAGCCGACCATGCCCCACGCCAGATAGTCGCCGAAGACGGACGAGGCCTCGCGGAACTCGGGGAGTTTCGCCGTCACGTCGGCGGCGGTGTAACGGGGCTTGTCGTCCGCGCAGTTGATGGAGACGTTGGCGGCGCTGATGTTGCTGTACTCGCCGTCCTGGTTGCGTCCGTTCATCGAGTCGGACAGCAGCATCAGCACCTTGCCGTCACCGTCGTACGCCTGCTGGAGCCCTTCGGTGAGGTACTCCCAGAACTCCTTGGAGTACAGGGACTGCGCGATGCCGCTCGTGGCCGCGGTCTGGGTGAGCTGACGAGGGAAGATGCCCGGGATCGGTTTGCGGTCAAGGTCCTTGAGCAGGGTGGCGATCCGGTCCTTGACGTCCTGCGCGCTGTCGCCGAGCGGGCACTCCTCGGCCTTGGAGGCGCAGTCCTCGGCGAAGTTGTCCAGCGCCAGCTGGAAGCCCTTGGCCTGCCCGAGGGAGCCCTGTTCGGAGTTCTGGGTCGGGTCGACGACCGCGTCGAAGACGGCCCGCCCGACCTTCTCGGGGAACAGATGCGCGTACACGCCGCCCAGTTCGGTGCCGTACGAGATGCCGAAGTAGTGCAGCTTGTCGTCGCCGAGGACCTGGCGCATCAGGTCCATGTCGCGGGCCGCGTCGGTGGTGCGTACGTGAGGGAGGAGCTTCCCGGAGTTCTTCTCGCAGGCCTTGTTGAAGTCCTTCGTGCTGTTCAGCAGGGTCCGCTGTTCGGCTTCGTCGTCCGGGGTGGCGTCCTGCTGGAAGTACTCGTCGAGCTGTTCGCTGTCCTCGCACTTCACGCCGGCGCTGCGGCCGACACCGCGCGGGTCGAAACTGACCAGGTCGTAGCGTGCGCGCAGCCCGTCGTAGTCCTTGCCGAACGCGGGGAGCGTGGTGACGCCCGAGCCGCCGGGCCCGCCGAAGTTGAAGAGCAGCGAACCGATGCGCTGGTCCTTGGCGCCGCTCGCCTGCGCGCGGATCAGCGCGATACCGATGGTGTCCCCCTTGGGCTTGTCCCAGTCCAGGGGCGCCTTCAGGGTCGCGCACTTCCAGTCGTCGCCGTCCGGCAGGGGCGACGGGGCGTCCCCGCCGCCCTCGGACTCGGACGGTTCGGGGCAGTCCTTCCAGCTGAGCTTCTGGGCCGACAGATCCTCGTCCGCGGAGCCGCCGTCGCCGCCGCATCCGGCGAGGGCCGCCAGCAGCAGGAGGGCGGTGGCGGTCAGAGCGGCGGCACGCGGCGGGGAAGGGTTCGGCATAAACCCATCCTGAGGTCGTACGGGACAGGCCGCTCGGGGCGCGGGCCGTGCGGGTGAGAATTTCGCGCCCGCCCCTGTGGCCTGCTGTGACGACAGAGCCTAGAGCGCGCCCTTGCGCGTCAGGTGGTTGAAGAACAGCCAGCCCGGCAGCACGGGCAGCCACAGCGTGAGAAGGCGGTACAGGAGCACGGCGGGCGCCGCGACCTCCTTGGGGAGCCCGACGGCGATCAGACCGACCGTCAAGGTGGCCTCGACCGCGCCCACGCCGCCCGGGGTGGGCGCCGCGGAGCCGAGCGCGTTTCCGGCGAGGAAGACGACGGCCACGCTGGCGATGCTGATCGCGGGCATGTCCTCGCTGCCGAACGCCCGGATCGACGCGTCGAGACACATCACGAAGCAGGCGGTGAGCAGCAGCATGCCGCCGATGCCGGTGATCAGCTTCTGCGGGCGCTGGAGCACGTCCAGCATGCGCGGGATGACACCCGCGAAAAGTGACCGCACGCGCGTGACGACGAATTTCCTCAGGAACGGCACCGAGGTCACGACGAGGACGAGGACCGCGACGGTCAGCAGACCCGCGATGACCGTCCGGGACGGCGACAAGGAGGGCGTCTTCTCGGTACCGGTCAGATAGCCGAACGACAGCAGCATCAGGATGTGGCAGCCGAGCCCGAACAGCTGCGACGCGCCGACGCTCGCCACCGCGAGCCCCGGCCGTACCCCCGCCCGCTGCAGGAACCGCGTGTTGAGCGCGACACCACCCACCGCCGCGGGCGCCACGATCTTCACGAAGGACCCGGCGACCTGCGCCGCCACGGCCCGCATGAACGGCACCCGCTCGGGCACGAAGCCCAGCAGGCTCATGGCCGCGGCGAAGTAGCTCAGCATCGAGAAGAGCGCCGCCGCGGCGACCCAGCCCCACTGGGCGCTTTCGAAGAGCGTGCCGAACTCGATGTGCGTGAGCTGCGTCAGCAGGAAGTACGCGCCGAACGCGCCCGCGATGAAACTGATCAGCGTGCGCGGACGGATGCGCTCCAGACGGGCCGGCTCGACCGGTGCCTGCGGCCTGATCAGCAGCACCTGGTGCCGGATCTGGGTGAGCAGGTCCTCCTCACGGGCCTCGTCCAGCGCCTCGTCGATCGCCCGCTTCTCGGCCCGCTGCTCGGCCCGTACGGTTTTCTTGTCGGGCTTCTCCAGGACGGGCCTGGTCTCCTCCGGCGTGGCCTCGTGCTCCTCGGCGCGGGCCAGTTTGGCCTGTCGGGAGGCCTCCAGGACCGCCTCGCGCTCGCGTTCCGCGCGTTCCCGGGCCAGTTTGCGCAGGGTGGCCCGGTGGGAGCGGGTGAGTGCGATGGGCTGCAGCATGGGCAGGCAGTCGGCGACCGCGTCCGGGCCGAGGACGCCGACGGCGGAAGCCACCGCGCGCTCCGCGCCGACGCGCAGGCCGAGCGTGGTCACCAACTGGGCGACGTCCATGCGCAGCATCAGCTCGCCGGCCGCGATCTCGCCGTTGCGCAGGTCCGTGAGGATCACCGTGCCGGAACGATCCACCAGAATGGCGTCACCGGCCAGCCTGCGGTGCGCGATGCGCCGCGACTGCAGCGCCTGCACCTGGTGCCAGGTCTCGCGCAGCAGGTCGTCGGTGATCTCCTCGTCCGTCAGCGCGTCGAGGGTGCGCCCGCCGATGTGCTCGTAGACCAGCATCACGGCGTCCGGACCCAGCTCGGAGGTCGCGATCAGCTTCGGCGCGTTGGCCCCCGCGGCGATGGCCGCGTACGCGAGGAGCGCCTCCTGTTCCAGGGCCTGGCGCAGTGACTGGAGACTGCGGCGCGTGGTGATGCCCCGCAGGGTCAGCCGACGCCACACGCGGTAGAAGAAGCCCTGCGCCTGCTGTTCCCGGTCCACCACCGTCACGTCCAGTGGGGCGCCGTCCTGGAGCGTCACGAAGTACCGGCGGCCCCGGTCGCCGTCCGCGGCCTCCGGGGTCTCGTCGCGCGCCGCGCTCACCGGGTGGAAGCCGACGTGCCGCAGGCCGGCCATCAGGGTCCGGCCCGTGGGCCGGACGTTCGGTGAGCCGACCGCGTACAGCGTCCCGTAGGCCACGCTCCAGCCGATCAGCACCGTGAGGATGATCGAGAAGGGGGTCGTGTAGCCGGTGACCAGCATGGAGAAGGCGTCGAGCATCAGCACGACCCACAGGACCGCACGCCAGCGCGGCCGTCGCGACATGCCGACGGCCGTCATGTAGGCGATGACCGGCGCGAGGTAACCGTGCACCGGGTCGGTCAGGGCGTGGATGTCTCCGGGGGAGGGCTGGGTGAGGGCTTTCTGGATCGAGTCCGGAGCGCCTTTGGCGACCCACAGGTCAGTGGCGAGCGTCACACCGTGGGCGAGGACCGCTGCCAGCACACCGTCGGCGATCCGCAGTCCGTCCCGCTTGATCAGCCGCTCGATGGCGAAGGCGACCGGCACCAGGAGGATCGCGATGCTCGACGCGAGCCCGGCGATCTTGATCAACAGGTCGGGCGCCTCGTCGGTGCCCTTGTTGATGTCCTGAGCCAGCCCCGACGTCGTGCCGTGCGCGAAGGCGGCGATCGACAGCAGCACGACGATCGCGAGAACGCCCACCAGCAGGCGCATCAGGTCGGAGGGCCGGTGCACGCGCGCGGGGAGCAGCGGTTCGTCGCCCTCGACCGCTTCGGCCGGGGCTTCGTCGCAGGCCACGCCGTCCGTGTCCGCGGCTCCGCTCTCCTTGCGCATGTCCTTCTTCTGGGACGTGTCCGGACTCCCGGACGTCACGCCTGACTCGGGCGTGGCGTCCGTCACCGGTGTCACGGGCGCCTCTGTCTTCTCCGGAACGCTCTCGTCCGTATCGTCGCCGGAATCCGGGCGCGACGAAACCTCAGAGGTGCCCTCCGCGTCTTCGGGGTGCACACCCTGCTGTTTCATCGTCTCTTCTTGGTCTCGTATCACCAGTAACCGCCCGCACGATGGTGGCATGTCCCGCTGACACAGGGGGGCATCAGGGTGCAATGCGGGGGCGCACAGTCTGCCCGAAGCGCTGTTCCGGGGCGAGGGATACACACGGTCGCCGCCACGTCACGTTGTCGGAGGGGTGGTGCAGGATGGACCGGATGAGCGAGCAGAGCCTCCCGGCGGACGCCTTGCCGGAGTACGCGGAGCGGGTCCTCGACGCCGCCGAGCAGATTCCGCCCGGGCGCGTCATGACGTACGGAGATGTCGCGGAATGGCTGGAGGAGGGCGGTCCGCGACAGGTCGGCCGCGTGATGGCCCTCTACGGAGGAGCCGTCCCGTGGTGGCGGGTCGTCCGCGCGGACGGGACGTTGCTTCCCGGCCACGAACTGGAGGCACTGGAGAACTACCGGGCCGAAGGCACGCCCCTGAAGGGCGCGAGCCGGGCCTCCGAAGGCCACCTTCCGCGCATCGACATGAAACAGGCCAGATGGGACGGCGGTGATCGCGCGGAGGGCCACACCCGACAGCTTCCGGCATCGAACCGTCAGGAGGGGGACGGGTGACCCGTACGGGGGAACGCGGGCACGCCCGGGACATGCCGTACGTTCGTGATGCGGGAGACACCGGTGCCGGGAGGGAACACGAGGAAGCACCGCTTCCACGGCATCCACCGGCGTAGCGTCGACGGCACGCGTCCCGTTCATCCCGCGGCCACCGCCCGCCCCGCGCCACCGATCTCCCACCCGTCGCCCGCGCACGATCCCTCACCGACGGCGTCCCGCGCCGACAGTGACAATCCCCAGCACACCCACCAGGACCGGCGAACCACGTGAGCTCCTCTTCCTCCACCAGGCGCCTGTCGTACCCCCAGGGTCGACAGGGGACCCGTGGCGCTTACCGGCTGGTGCGTACCCCGCCGGTACGGGTGGCTCCCCCTCTGCTGGACGCAGCCCAGCGCGCCGCGGTTGACCACGCGGGCGGCCCGCTGCTCGTTCTCGCAGGTCCGGGTACCGGCAAGACGACCACGCTCGTCGAGTCCGTGGCGGCCCGGATCGCCCGTGGCACGGACCCCGAGCGCATCCTGGTGCTGACGTTCAGCCGCAAGGCCGCCGTCGAACTGCGCGACCGCATGGCGCTGCGCATAGGAGCGGCCCGCGCACCGCAGGCGACGACCTTCCACTCCTTCTGCTACGCCCTGGTCCGGGCCCACCAGGACACCGACCTGTTCGTGGAGCCGCTGCGGCTGCTCTCCGGCCCCGAACAGGACGTGGCGGTACGGGAACTGCTCGCGGGCCAGCCCGGCCTGGAGCGGCTCGGCCTCGCCCATGTGCGCTGGCCGGACGAACTGCGCGCGTGCCTGACGACACGCGGCTTCGCCGACGAGGTCCGCGCGGTCCTCGCCCGCAGCCGTGAGCTGGGCCTCGGCCCCGACGCCCTGCAGACCTTCGCCAGGCGCATCGGCCGCCCCGACTGGCAGGCCGCCTCGGCCTTCCTCGCCGAGTACCTGGACGTGCTCGACATGCAGGGAGTGCTCGACTACGCGGAACTGGTGCACCGCGCGGTGCTGCTCGCCCGGCGCCCCGACGTGGCCGAACGGCTCGCCCAGCGGTACGACGCCGTCTTCGTCGACGAGTACCAGGACACCGATCCGGCACAGCTGCGACTCCTGGACGCGCTCGCGGGCGGCGGCCGCACCCTGGTGGCCTTCGGCGACCCCGACCAGTCGATCTACGCGTTCCGGGGCGCCGACGTGAACGGCATCCTGGACTTCCCCGACGTCTTCCCGCGCGTGGACGGCACCCCGGCGCCGGTCGAGGTCCTGCGAACGTCCCGCAGGTCGGGCGCGGGCCTGCTGGCCGCCACCCGCCTGCTGACCCAGCGCATGCCCCTGACCCGCCTCCCGGCGGAGAAGGTACGCGCCCACAGGGACCTGGCCCCCGTACGGGACGGCGGCCGGGTGGAGGTCTACACGTACCCGACGCCGGGCACGGAACTGGACAACATCGCGGACATCCTGCGCCGCGCCCACCTGGAGGACGGCGTTCCGTGGAAGGACATGGCCGTCCTGGTACGAGCCGGTTCCCGCACCATCCCGACGATCCGCCGCACGCTCACCGCGGCCGGCGTCCCCCTCGACATCGACGGCGACGACCTGCCGCTGCGCCACGAACCGGCGGTGACGCCCTTGCTGACGGCCCTCAAGGCGGTTGCCGTGGCGGAACTGGGGGAGCCCGCCTCGGGCGGCACGCCTCCGGAGGGGCCCGCCTCGCAGGAGGGGTCCGTCCAGGAGGAGCCGCCCCTTCAGGAGGACCCGTCCGTCCAGGAGGACCCCCTTCAGGAGGATCCGTCGGTCCAGGAAGAGCAGGCCGTCCCGGAGAAGCCGTGGCTCGACGTCGAGACCGCGCTCACCCTCCTCGCGTCCCCGCTGGCCGGTATGGACGCGGCGGACCTGCGCCGCCTGGGCCGTGCCCTGCGCGAGGAGGAGCGCGCCGCGGGCAACCACGTGCCGCCGCCCTCCGACGAGTTGCTGGCGCGGGCCCTGGCCGAGCCGGAGCGGCTGGTCGCCCACGACCCCTCGTACGCGCGCGGGGCGCAGCGCCTGGGCGCCCTCCTGCGCAAGGCGCGGGAGCGCCTGGCAGGGGGCGGCACGGCCGAGGAGGCGCTGTGGGAGCTGTGGGACGGCACACCCTGGCCCCAGCGTCTGGAGCGGGCCGCGCGGCGCGGCGGCGCGGCCGGCCGCAACGCGGACCGCGACCTCGACGCCGTGTGCGCGCTGTTCG
The DNA here is from genome assembly GCF_042728395.1 of Streptomyces sp. NPDC060205. NCBI lineage: Bacteria > Bacillati > Actinomycetota > Actinomycetes > Kitasatosporales > Streptomycetaceae > Streptomyces > Streptomyces sp. NPDC060205. The sequence continues at coordinate 30,078 of NZ_JBHWZP010000008.1, read as the reverse complement.
CGACCGCCGCCCGCGCCGAGGAACGCACCGGAGGCCGTGGCGCCCTCAACTTCCTGGAGGAGGTCGACGCCCAGGACATCGCCGCCGACACACTCACCCGAAGGGCCGTGCGCCCCGACGCCGTACGCCTGATGACCGCACACCGCTCCAAGGGGCTGGAGTGGCGCCTGGTCGTCGTCGCGGGCGTCCAGGAGGGCCTGTGGCCCGACCTGCGCCGTCGCGGCTCCCTCCTGGAGGCCGACCGCATCGGACGGGACGGTCTCGCGGAGCCGCTCACCCCCGGAGCGCTCCTCTCCGAGGAGCGCCGCCTGTTCTACGTGGCCGCCACACGCGCGCGTGAACGGCTCGTCGTCACCGCCGTGAAGGCCCCCGCGGACGACGGCGACCAGCCGTCCCGCTTCCTCACCGAACTCGGCACGGAGCCCAAGGACATAACGGGCCGCCCCCGCCGCCCCCTGTCCGTCGCCGCGCTCGTCGCGGAACTGCGGTCCACCACGGTCGACCCCCGCGTCTCGGCCACCCTCAGGGAGGCGGCGGCCCGCCGCCTGGGCAGACTCGCCGCGCTCGGCGACGAGGACGGCCGCCCTCTGGTGCCGTCCGCGCACCCCTACCGCTGGTGGGGCATGTACGAGCCCACCGAGAGCAAGGTGCCGCTGCGCGACCGCGACCATCCCGTCGTGCTCTCCGGCAGTGCCCTCGACCAGCTCGCCAACACCTGCGCCCTGCAGTGGTTCCTGGGCCGTGAGGTGAAGGCGGACGCCCCCGCGACCGCCGCCCAGGGCTTCGGCAACGTGGTGCACGTCCTGGCGGACGAGGTCGCCTCCGGCCGTACGCCCGCCGACCTCGCCGTCCTCATGGAGCGCCTGGACTCCGTGTGGGAGGCGCTCGCCTTCGACGCGCCCTGGAAGTCGGCGCAGGAGAAGGAGCACGCGCGCGTGGCGCTCGAACGCTTCCTGAAGTGGCATGTCATGGACCGCGCCGAACGCACGCCGGTGGCCAGCGAGCACGACTTCGACGTCACCCTCGAAGCGGGCTCCTACGAAGTCCGCATCCGCGGCTCCATGGACCGTGTCGAGCGGGACGCCGAGGGCCGCGCCTACGTGGTCGACTTCAAGACCGGCAAGCAGGCACCGAGCGCCGCCGACGTGGCCCGTCACCCGCAGCTCGCCGTCTACCAGCTCGCGGTCAACGAGGGCGCCGTGGACGAGGCCTTCGACGGCGAACGCCCCGAGCCCGGCGGCGCCGAACTCGTCCAGCTGCGCCAGGGCGCCCCCAAGAAGGACGGCGGCGAGACCCTGCCCAAGGTGCAGGCCCAGGAGCCGCTGGAGGGCGAGTGGGTCGGCGACCTCCTCGCCACCGCCGCGGGCAAGGTCCTCGACGAACGGTTCACGCCGACGACCGGCCAGCACTGCACACACTGCGCGTTCCGGGCCTCGTGCAGTGCCCGCCCGGAGGGACGCCACGTCGTCGAATGACCGGGCACGACGAACAGCCGGGCACCGGCCCGGGCAGCCGCCCGCCAGGTGTCCGTCGCACGTCCACCGCGTGTGCGGCGATGCGGGCCAAAAGATGTCTGCCGGGTATGAAGCGACGCGAAGTGACATACAGCACCACGTGTGCTGACCTGCGCATCCTTCGACCCTGCCGCCGAATCGGCACCGACTGTCAGTGGGCGCGACTAGCCTTTCCGACGTGCCAGCCCGTATCTCCGATCCCGAGCAGCTCAAGGAGCTCCTCGGTATCCCGTTCACCCCGGAGCAGACGGCCTGCATCGTCGCCCCGCCCGCCCCGCAGGTGATCGTGGCCGGAGCCGGCTCCGGCAAGACCACGGTGATGGCCGCGCGCGTGGTGTGGCTGGTCGGCACCGGACAGGTGGCCCCCGAGCAGGTCCTGGGTCTGACGTTCACCAACAAGGCGGCGGGCGAACTCGCCGAGCGCGTACGGAAGGCACTGATCAAGGCCGGCGTCACCGACCCGGACGTGATCGACCCGGACAACCCGCCGGGCGAACCGGTGATCTCCACCTACCACGCCTTCGCCGGCCGGCTCCTGACCGACCACGGGCTGCGCATCGGACTCGAACCCACCGCGCGCCTCCTCGCCGACGCCACCCGCTACCAGCTCGCCGCCCGGGTCCTGCGCGAGGCACCGGGCCCCTACCCCGCGCTCACCCGCTCCTTCCCCGACCTGGTCGGCGACCTCCTCACCCTCGACTCCGAGCTGGCCGAACACCTCGTACAGCCGGAGGAACTGCGCGCGTACGACGCCCGGCTGCTGCACGACCTCCAAGGCGCCAAGCTCAGCAACGCCGACCTGCGCAAGGTCCCGGAAACGGCCGCCGCCCGGCGTGAACTGACCGAGCTGGTGAGCCGCTACCGGAAGGCCAAGCGCGAGCGCGACCTCCTCGACTTCGGCGACCAGATCGCCCTCTCGGCGACCCTCGCACGCACCCGCTCCGAGGTCGGCGGCATCCTGCGGGACGAGTTCCGGGTGGTCCTCCTGGACGAGTACCAGGACACGTCCGTGGCCCAGCGCATCCTCCTGGCCGGCCTGTTCGGCGGCGGCACGGGCCACCCGGTCACCGCCGTCGGCGACCCCTGCCAGGCCATCTACGGCTGGCGCGGCGCCTCCGTGGCCAACCTCGACGACTTCCCCGAGCACTTCGCGCACGCCGACGGCCGGCCGGCGACCCGCCAGTCGCTCAGCGAGAACCGCCGCAGCGGCGGCCGTCTCCTCGACCTCGCCAACGGGCTCGCGGAGCCCCTGCGCGCCATGCACGCGGGCGTGGAGGCCCTGCGCCCCGCCCCCGGCGCCGAGCGCGACGGCATGGTGCGCTGCGCCCTGCTGCGGACCCACGCCGAGGAGATGGACTGGCTCGCCGACTCCGTCGCCCATCTCGTACGCACCGGCAAGGCCCCCGGTGAGATCGCCGTCCTGTGCCGTACCGCGACCGACTTCGCCCAGATCCAGGGCGCGCTCGTGGCCCGCGACATCCCGGTGGAGGTCGTCGGGCTCTCCGGGCTGCTGCACCTGCCCGAGGTCGCCGACCTGGTCGCCGTCTGCGAGGTCCTCCAGGACCCCGGGGCCAACGCCTCACTGGTCCGCCTGCTCACCGGACCGCGCTGGCGCATCGGCCCCCGCGACCTCGCCCTCCTGGGCCGCCGGGCCCGGCTGCTCGTGTCCCACGCGCGCGTGGGCGCCGACGACGACCCCGACCTGCGGCTCGCCGCAGCCGTCGAAGGCGTCGACCCGGCCGAGGTGATCTCCCTCGCGGACGCCCTCGACACCTTCCTGGAGACGCCCCTCGGCGACGACGGGGACGACGACGGGCTGCCGTTCTCGGCAGACGCCCGCGTACGGTTCGCGCGGCTCGCCACCGAACTGCGCGATCTGCGCCGCTCGCTCGCCGACCCGCTCATGGACGTCCTGCACCGCGTCCTTGCCACCACCGGCCTTGAGGTGGAGCTCTCCGCGTCCCCGCACGCGCTGGCCGCCCGCCGTCGCGAGACCCTGTCCAACTTCCTGGACGTCGCCGCCTCCTTCGCCGCGAACGAGGGCGAGGCCAGCCTGCTCGCCTTCCTGGGCTTCCTGCGCACCGCGGCCCAGTACGAGAAGGGCCTCGACAACGCCCTGCCGGGCGGCGAGAACACCGTCAAGGTGCTCACCGCGCACAAGTCCAAGGGCCTCGAATGGGACGTCGTCGTGGTCCCGGGGCTCGTCACCGGCACGTTCCCCAGCAGTCAGGGCCGCGAGAAATGGACCGCCCAGGGCAAGGTCCTGCCGCACGAACTGCGCGGCGACGCCGACACCCTGCCCGACATCGACGCCTGGGACTCCCGCAGCATGAAGGCCTTCCACGAGGCCATGAAGGAGCACCAGCACACCGAGGAACTCCGCCTCGGCTACGTCACCTTCACCCGCCCCCGCTCCCTGCTGCTCGGCTCCGGCCACTGGTGGGGCCCCTCCCAGAAGAAGCCCCGCGGCCCCTCCGACTTCCTGCACGCCCTGTACGAGCACTGCGCGGCCGGGCACGGCGAGATCGAGGCCTGGGAGGACGAACCCGAGGAGGACGAGGAGAACCCCGCGCTGCTGGCGGCCGGTGGCGATCACGCCTGGCCGCTCCCGCTCGACGACCTGGCGATGGCCCGCCGCCGCGAGGCCGCCCGGACGGTGCTGGCCCACCTGGAGTCCGGCCACTCCCACGAGACGGCCCACCCCGCGGCCCCCGACGAGCTGGGCCCGTACGACGACCCGGACTGGCCGCCGCCGGAGGAGGACGAGCCTCCTTACGAGGAGGCCGATTTCACGGACGCGACCCCGGACGAATGGGACTCGTGGACGCCGGACCGGCCGGCCACCTCCGAGCGCCCGGTCCCGCACCCCCCGACGGTCCCGCACCCCAGCCCCGCCCCGGACGCCCGCCCGCACCCTCCCGAAGCCACGCGCCTCACCCCCGAGGAAGCCCGCACCATCGCCTCCTGGGACCGCGACCTGGACGCCCTCACCGGGGAACTCCTGCGCGCCCGTGAGAGCGTCACGGACGTCCCCCTGCCGGCCTCCCTGACCGCGTCGCAGCTGCTGCGTCTGGCCGCGGACCCGGAAGGGTTCGCCCAGGAACTGGCGCGCCCCATGCCGCGCCCGCCCCAGCCCGCCGCCCGCCGGGGCACCCGCTTCCACGCCTGGGTCGAAGCCCGCTTCGAAGAGCTGCGCCTCCCGTTGCTGGAGCCGGACGACCTGCCCGGCAGCGAGGCCGAGATCGCCGACGAACGCGACCTGGAAGCCCTCAAGGACGCCTTCGAACGCACCCCTTACGCCCACCGCACGCCCTACCGGGTCGAGGCCCCCTTCCAGCTCGCCATCGCCGGCCGCGTCGTACGGGGCCGGATCGACGCGGTCTACAAGGAAGAGGTCCATCAGGAAGGGGTCCCCGAGGAAGGGGCCGACGAGCACGGGGACGGCCGGGCGACGACGACGTACGAGATCGTCGACTGGAAGACCAGCCGCACCCGCACCGCCGACCCCCTCCAGCTCGCCCTCTACCGGCTCGCCTGGGCCGAGCAGCACGGCATCCCCCTGGAATCCGTACGGGCCGCCTTCCTGTACGTGCGCAGCGGCGAGGTCGTACGCCCCGTGACCCTGCCGGACCGGGCCGCGCTGGAACGTCTCCTCCTGGAAGAACCACCCGAAGGGGTTCCCGGCGAACCGCCGGACCGGCACGCGCGCGTGGACGGATAGGCTCGTGACCATGAGCAAGACTCCGGACAGCGCCGTCCGCGCGTACATCCAGCAGCACCGCACACCCTTCCTCGACGACCTCGCCGAGTGGCTGCGCATCCCGTCCGTCTCGGCCCAGCCCGAGCACGCCGCGGACGTACGGCGCAGCGCCGACTGGCTCGCCGCGAAACTGCGGGAGACGGGCTTCCCGACCTGCGAGGTCTGGTCGACCCCCGGCGCACCTGCGGTCTTCGCCGAATGGCCCTCGGACGATCCGCGGGCGCCCACGGTCCTCGTCTACGGCCACCACGACGTGCAGCCCGCCGCCCGCGAGGACGGCTGGGACACCGACCCCTTCGAGCCCGTCGTCCGGGGGAACCGACTCCACGCGCGCGGGGCCGCCGACGACAAGGGGCAGGTGTTCTTCCACACACTCGGCGTCCGGGCCCACCTCGCCGCCACGGGCCGCACGACCCCCGCGGTCCACCTGAAGCTGCTGATCGAGGGCGAGGAGGAGTCCGGCTCCCCGCACTTCCGCGACCTCGTCGAAGCCCGCAAGGACCGGCTGACGGCCGACGCGGTGATCGTCTCCGACACCGGCATGTGGTCCGAGGACACCCCCACGGTGTGCACCGGGATGCGCGGCCTCGCCGAATGCGAGATCCAGCTCCACGGGCCCGACCAGGACATCCACTCCGGCTCCTTCGGCGGCGCCGTGCCCAACCCGGCCACCGCCGTCGCCCGACTCGTCGCCGCCCTGCACGACGAGCACGCGCGCGTGGCGATCCCCGGGTTCTACGAAGGCATCACCGAACTCACCGACCGGGAGCGTGAACTCTTCGCGGAACTGCCCTTCGACGAGGAGCGGTGGCTGCACACCGCCCGGTCGACGGCCACCTACGGAGAGAGCGGCCACACCACCCTGGAGCGGGTCTGGGCCCGCCCGACCGCCGAGGTCAACGGCATCGGCGGTGGCTACCAGGGCCCCGGCAACAAGACGATCGTGCCGTCCTCGGCGATGGTCAAACTGTCCTTCCGGCTCGTCGCAGGACAGGACCCCGACCACATCGAGAAGGCCGTGCGCACCTGGACCTCCGAGCAGCTGCCCGCCGGAATCCGCCACGAGATCACCTTCGGCGCCGCCACGCGCCCGTGCCTGACGCCGCTCGACCACCCCGCCCTGCAGTCCGTCGTACGCGCCATGGGCCGCGCCTTCGAGAAGGAGATCCGCTTCACCCGCGAGGGCGGATCGGGGCCCGCCGCGGACCTCCAGGACGTCCTCGCCGCCCCGGTGCTGTTCCTCGGCATCTCGGTCCCGTCCGACGGCTGGCACGCGCCGAACGAGAAGGTCGAACTCGACCTCCTCCTCAAAGGCGTCGAGACCTCCGCCCACCTGTGGGGCGATCTGGCCCGGAACTGGCGGGATGCACACTGAAGAAGCCCCGCCGCACACGTCCTGCCGTACAACCGGACATCCGGCTGAACAGCCCGCCGAACCAACCGTTTCACCGGGGGAGTTGGAAGCACCCGTGACCACCTGGACCGACCGCACCGCCGACCGTCCCATCTCGCTCACCGCCCCGAGCGGCATCGACCGGGCCGCCCACCACCGGCTCGACGAGGCCTGGCTCGCCGCCGCGTGGAGCCACCCCACCACCCGCGCCTTCGTGGTCTCCGGCGGTCAGGTCCTCATCGACGAGACGCCCGACGGCACCACCGAACTCGTCATGACCCCGTCCTTCGAGGCGCCCCTCACCGAGGCGCACCGCTACTTCCTCGGTACCGACGACGACGGCGTGAGCTACTTCGCCCTGCAGAAGGACAGCCTGCCCGGCCGTATGGACCAGTCCGCGCGCGCCGCGGGTCTGCGTGAGGCCGGCCTGCTCCTGTCACCCCGCGACGCGGGCCTCATGGTGCACGCGGTCGCCCTGGAGAACTGGCAGCGCCTGCACCGCTTCTGCTCGCGCTGCGGTGAACGCACGGTGATCGCCGCGGCCGGTCACATCCGCCGCTGCCCCGCCTGCGGCGCCGAGCACTACCCCCGTACCGACCCGGCCGTGATCATGGCGGTGACGGACAACGAGGACCGCATCCTGCTCGGCCGTCAGGTGCACTGGCCCGAGGGCCGCTTCTCCACCCTGGCGGGCTTCGTCGAGCCCGGCGAGTCCATCGAGCAGTCGGTCCGCCGCGAGGTGTTCGAGGAGGCCGGCATCACCGTCGGCGAGGTCGAGTACGTCGCCAGCCAGCCCTGGCCGTTCCCCTCCAGCCTCATGCTGGGCTTCATGGCCCGCGCGACCTCGGCGGAGATCAACGTCGACGGCGAGGAGATCGAGGAAGCGCGCTGGTTCTCCCGCGAAGACCTGCGGGCCGCCTTCGAGTCCGGGGAGGTCCTGCCTCCGTACGGCATCTCGATTGCGGCCCGTCTGATCGAGCTCTGGTACGGCAAGCCCCTGCCGACGCGCTCAGCGGCTGCCTGAGACAGCCCGCGCCTGGGACCGGGGGCCGGTCCTAGGCGCCGATCTTCTGCTTGACCTGGGCCAGCGAAGGGTTCGTCAGCGTCGAACCGTCCGGGAAGAGGACGGTGGGAACTGTCTGGTTTCCGCCGTTCGCCTTCTCCACGAACGCCGCGGACGCCGGGTCGTGCTCGATGTTGATCTCGTCGTACGTGATGCCCTCGCGGTCCATCTGGCTCTTGAGCCGGCGGCAGTAGCCGCACCACGTGGTGCTGTACATCGTCACAGTGCCCGGCATGTCTCTCATGCTCCTTCGCTGCAGGGAGGTGCGTGTTCGCAGTCAGGGGAACGTACGCGGCCGGGCTGCCATTCCCGTGCACGGGAGGGCGGGGGCCACGCAGGCACGGGCGGCGCCTGCCGCATTAGTACGACTGCAAGCGGCTGCCTGTGGACAACCGGCGCATCCGTCCCGGCCGACCTGGCAGCATGGCGGGGTGACAGCAGCATCGCATTCCACCCTTTTCCCGCAGGGCACCCACGGCTCTCAGTACCCGGCACCGCCGAGTGGGGCCGACGCGGTGCTCGAAGGGCTCGACCCCGAGCAGCGCGAGGTCGCCACCGCCCTGCACGGTCCGGTCTGCGTGCTCGCGGGAGCCGGTACGGGCAAGACCCGTGCCATCACCCATCGCATCGCCTACGGAGTGCGGGCGGGGATCCTCCAGCCCTCCAGCGTGCTCGCCGTCACCTTCACCGCACGGGCCGCGGGCGAGATGCGCGGCCGTCTCCGCCAGCTCGGCGCCTCCGGGGTCCAGGCCCGCACCTTCCACTCCGCCGCCCTGCGCCAGCTCCAGTACTTCTGGCCGAAAGCGGTCGGTGGCGGTCTGCCCCGCATCGTCGACCGCAAGATCCAGCTCGTCGCCGACGCCGCGGCGGCCTCCCGCATCCGGCTCGACCGCGGCGAGCTGAGGGACGTCACCGCCGAGATCGAATGGTCCAAGGTCACCCAGACCATCCCCGCCGACTACGCGGCGGCGGCCGTGAAGGCCGGACGCGAGGCCCCCCGCGACCGCGCCGAGATCGCACAGCTCTACGCGGCCTACGAGGACATCAAACGAGGCCGCGGCGTCATCGACTTCGAGGACGTCCTGCTGCTGACCGTCGGCATCCTTCAGGACCAGCACCACATCGCGGAAGCGGTCCGTGCCCAGTACCAGCACTTCGTCGTCGACGAGTACCAGGACGTCAGCCCCCTCCAGCAGCGCCTGCTGGAGCTGTGGCTCGGCGAGCGCGACAGCCTCTGCGTCGTCGGCGACGCCAGCCAGACCATCTACTCCTTCACCGGCGCGACCCCCGACCACCTCCTCGACTTCCGCACCCGCCACCCCGGCGCCACGGTCGTCAAACTCGTCCGCGACTACCGCTCCACCCCCCAGGTGGTCCACCTCGCCAACGGCCTGCTCGCCCAGGCCCGCGGCCGCGCCGCGGACCACCGCCTTGAGCTGATCTCCCAGCGCCCCGCAGGCCCCGAGCCCGGTTACGCGGAGTACGCCGACGAGCCCGCCGAGGCCGAGGGCGCCGCCCGCCGCATCCGTGACCTCATGGCCTCCGGGACACCCGCGAGCGAGATCGCGATCCTCTTCCGTACGAACTCGCAGTCCGAGATCTACGAACAGGCCCTCGCCGATGTCGCCGTGCCCTACCAGCTGCGCGGAGCCGAGCGCTTCTTCGACCGCCCCGAGGTCAAGCGGGCGATCCACGCCCTGCGCGGCGCGGCCCGCTTCGGGGGCAACGACTCACTCCTCGACGACGCCCCCGACCTGCCCTCACAGGTGCGGGCGGTGCTGTCCGGGGACGGCTGGACCCACCAGCCACCGGCGGGCTCCGGCGCCGTCAGGGAGCGCTGGGAATCCCTCGCCGCCCTCGTGAACCTCGCCCAGGACTTCGCCGCCGCCAGGGCCGACGCCACCCTCGGGGACCTCGTCGCCGAACTCGAAGAGCGCGCCGGCGCCCAGCACGCCCCGACCGTCCAGGGCGTCACCCTCGCCTCCCTCCACTCCGCCAAGGGCCTGGAGTGGGACGTCGTCTTCCTGGTCGGCGTCGCCGAGGGCATGATGCCGATCTCCTACGCCAAGACCGACGACCAGATCGAGGAGGAGCGCCGCCTCCTCTACGTCGGTGTCACCCGCGCCAGACAGCACCTGAGCGTCTCCTGGTCGCAGTCCCGCTCGCCCGGTGGCCGTCCCAACCGGCGGCCCAGCCGCTTCCTCGACGGCCTGCGACCCGGCTCCGTCGCCACCGCGGGCCGCAGGGGCGCCGCCGGCCCCGGCGGGCCCGGCGGCATCGAGCGCGGGGCCGTGGGCAGCGCCCCCGACGCACCCCGGCGGACCAGCCGCACCCCCGCCCGCTGCCGCGTCTGCGGTCGCACCCTGAGCGAGGCCGGCGAGATGAAGCTGATGCGCTGCGAGGACTGCCCCTCCGACATGGACGAAGGGCTCTACGAACGGCTGCGCGACTGGCGTGCGGTCCAGGCCCGGGGGAGCGGGCAGCCGGATTTCTGCATCTTCACGGACAAGACGCTGATGGCCATCGCGGAAGCGGTGCCGTCCACTCCGGTTGAGCTGGCCCGCATCCCGGGCGTCCGCGCCCGCAAGCTCAACCGCTACGGAACCGACGTACTCGCCATCTGCGCAGGTCAGGAGCCTGATATCGGTGAGGACGAGGAATGATTCAAACTCGTCGAGAAAATAGTTTGCGCATGCCCCAGCAATCCCCATAAGTTCTAGAGCACGGAAACGGCGGCCTTCTCGAAGGCCCAGGTTTCGTGCTGTACTTAACAACCGACGGACCGGCTCGCCCGGTCCCAGAGACGCCGAGAGGAGGCGATTCCAGTGATCAGCATCACCACCAGCTCCGCCAGCACCGCCAAAATGACCGATCGCTCGGTCGTCTCCACCTGCCTGCTCGGCTTCTCGAACCTGGGCACCGGTCTGTCCGGCATCGCTGCCATTCGGCCGGCGTCCCCCGTGTCTCTCGCGGCTCTTTCTGTCCGCGAGCGCAATGAGCGACCGATGAAGGCACTGGAAGCAGTAGAGGCACAGGCGAAGGCCTATGCCTTTGAGGCGGCCGGTGCCGGAGTCAACAAGCAGACGCATCACACGATGTGGGCCTTCCGTGGGCCTGACCCCTGGAGTGATCCAGCCTGATCCGATGATCAGGCCGGCGCCTTCAGGGCCGCGGAACCCCACCCGGGATCCGCGGCCCTTCTGTTTGTCCCCGACCGGGGACGGCGGAGCGAAGGGGCCTCGGGACAAGACAAAACCCCGGTACCAGCCGCCAACCGGCCGACCCGGCCGGCACGACCAGACGAGGAAGACCAACCGTGCAACTCGAAGCGCACGCCCCGTCCGTACCGCCTTCCGAAACGATCACCCCGCCCGGCTCCACGGAGGACTCCACCTTGACCCCGCTCACTGCGCTGACCGCGCTCGACGACGCCATCGAGAACCTCGGCGTACCCGTCCCCTGCCGTTCGTACGACCCGGAGGTCTTCTTCGCCGAGTCGCCGGCCGATGTCGAGTACGCCAAGTCCCTCTGCCGCACCTGCCCGCTGATCGAGGCCTGCCTCGCCGGCGCCAAGGAGCGGCGTGAGCCCTGGGGCGTCTGGGGCGGCGAGCTCTTCGTCCAGGGTGTCGTTGTCGCCCGGAAGCGGCCGCGTGGCCGCCCGCGCAAGAACCCGGTTGCGGCATGAACATCACAGGAACGATCGATCGCCCCCTGACGCACGACCCCAAGAAACAGGCCCCGATGAAGCCGTCCACCGGCGAGCCCACCGGCTCCGCGATTCCAGACTTCACTGCCACCGGCGCGAACGACTCGCGTCAGAACAGGACCCGAGAGATGCAACTCATTCCAGAAGCCCTCGCCCGTGCGCATATGCACGAGCGAATCCAGGAGGCGGAGAGGGAACGCCGGGCCATGCGCCTGATGGTCGCCCGCCGTATGCAGCGCCGGGCCGAGCGCGCGTCGCTGCGTGCCCGCCGCGCCCTGGCCATGGCGGTCATGCAGTAGGACCCATTGGTCGAGGCAGCACGAACAACCGCTGATCGCGGGGGTCGGTCCGAGTGGACCGGCCCCCGCGGTGCGTTGTGCCTCCCGCCGCTTCGTCCCGCGAACGGGCGGCGGAAGGTCTCACGCCCCGGCTGCCGAGTCCTCCTCCTCGTCCAGACCCGGATCCGTATCCGTCTCCAGATCCGGCTCCGTGTCCGGCAGGAAGCCGGGAAGCCATTCTTCGAGCTCCTGCCGTAGCCGGACGGTCGCTCCCAGCTGGCACAGCACACCGATCGTGCTCAGGGTCACCCGGTGGATCAGCAGATACGCCGGCGGCAGATTGAGCTGCTTGCCCAGTTGGTGTGCGGGGGAGCGGGGGTCGGCGACCCGGGCCGCCTGGTTCCGCATCCAGCCCCGGCTGAAGGTGAACTCGTCGAGCTGCGCCGGTTCGATGATGGGGAGCAGGTAGTCGAGGACGGCGTCAGGGTCCAGCTCTATGGACTCCCTGACGAAGCCCTCCTCGCGGAGCAGTTCGTAGACGGCCTCCGCCTCGCCGTCGAGGGTCATGCGGAGAGATTCGCCGATCGTCGGCGGCAATCCGTCCGGGAGACGGTCCACCGTGCCGAAGTCCAGGACCCCCAGCCGCCAGCCGCTCCTGTCGGCGGAGCCGGCGGAACCGTCGTCCGGCACGAGACGGAAGTTCCCCGGATGCGGGTCGGCGTGCAGCAGGCCGGTGCGGGAGGGGCCGGAGAAGAGGAAGCGGGCGAGGAGCTGACCGGCCCGGTCCCGCTCCTGCGGAGTGCCGTCGGTGATCACCTCGGACAGCGGAGTTCCGTCGATCCACTCCGTCACCAGCACCTGCTCGCGCTGGTGGACCACCGCCGGCACCAGCACATCCGGGTCGTCCGCGAACTCCTCCGCGTGCGCCTGCTGCGCCTGTGCCTCCAGGCCGTAGTCGAGCTCCTCGGACACCCGGTCGCGCAGCTCCGCGATGAGCGGCTTGATGTCCATGCCCGGGATCAGCGGTCCCAGCAGCCGGGCGAAACGGCTCAGCTGGTTCAGATCGGACAGCAGGGCCTCGCCCGCCCCCGGGTACTGGACCTTGACCGCGACCTGCCGGCCGTCGTGCCAGACCGCCCGGTGCACCTGACCGATCGAGGCCGCCGCGGCGGGTTTGTCCTCGAACTCCAGGAACAGGTCCTGCCAGTCCTCGCCGAGCCGCTCGGCCAGCACGGTGTGCACCGTGCGCGTCGGCATCGGCGGGGCCGCTTCCTGGAGCTTCGTGAGCGCCGCGCGATAGGGGCCCGCGACCTCCTCGGGCAGAGCCGACTCGAAGACGGACATGGCCTGCCCGAACTTCATGGCGCCGCCCTTGAGCTCGCCGAGCACCTTGAACAGCTGCTCGGCCGTGCGCTGCTGCAGCTCGCGGCCCACGAGCTCCGCGGACTTGCCGCCGATCCGTTTGCCGAGTCCCCAGGTGGCGCGCCCGGCGAAGCCGAGCGGTAGCGCGGCGAGCTTGGCGGTCCGGGTGACCGCCTTCCGGGGAAGATCAGACATGCGCCCTCCAAGTACCGGACAGCCGTGCCGCGTGCGGCTGTTGCCCAGCCATTGTCTCGTGCGGCCCTTCGTCTTCCGAGGTCTGCTCCCCCTTACCTTTCTCCCCGGGCCCGCAGGGGCATGCGGGATGCTGCCACACCGGGCGGGCGTGCCAGTCGAAACCGGGGACCGAGACCTCCCAGCGGGTTCCCGCACTCGACGGTAGCCCCCCGTCCAGGAAGGCCAGCGCGTGCCCCGCGGCCAGCCCCGCGACCGTGGCCGCCAGAGTGAGATCGCACGCCGGAACCTGGCGGGGCCGCCCGGAGCGCCACTGTGCGAGAAGGCGGGGCCAGGCCGGGTCACGGTCGGTGCGCCCGAGGTCCAGACAGCCCACGCAGGCCGTGTCTCCGGGCAGGACCAGCGGGCCGACGACGCCCGTCCCCTCCACGACCCCGGCGAAGAGATGCGGCGTACCGGAGTGGATCAGTGGCTCGAAGGCCGCCGGGTCGGGGGCGTGGACGGCCAGGCCGTCCCGGGGCGCGACGATCACCAGGGAGAACCCCGGGTCGTCCTGCCCGGGAGCGGACCGGGTGCCTCCCTGGCGGGGTGGCCGGCCGGGCGCCGCTCTGCGTACCGCGCGCCGTGCGGCCTCGTCCCTGCGCTCGCCGACGGACTCCACGGGCAGTCCGCCAGGCGCCACGTCCCAGGGTTCGACGCAGCCGCCGTCCTGTACATCGACCCGGCCGACGCCCGCGCCCGCCAAGGCCGCGGCCAGGACGGCCCCGACCCTGCCCACGCCCCGGACCTGAACGCGCAGGGAGCGGCGGGCCGCCAGGCGGCGCATGGCTTCGCCCGGATCGGGAGCGACGAGGGAGAGCGAGGCGGCGTCGGGCCGGAGCCGGTCGAGGACGGCCGGTTTTCCGCGCAGGGCGTCGGCGGCCGGGCCGCCGCCCGTCGCATCGTCCAGCAACCCGGCCCGGGACAGCCGCTCCACCAGACCGTCGACATGGCCGTCGGGCAGACCCATCCGGCGTCCCTCGTCGCGCAGCAGGGGCAGCCCGCGTGTTCCGTCGAACAAGGTCAGGAGGCTGCCCGTCGCCGTGTCCACCGGGCCGAGCACCATCGCGTGCGCGGGAGCCATCCCGAACTGCACGGTGTTCAGATCCCGCCAGCCGCGCCGCAGCGCGGGTTTCACCATCGGATGCATGCAGCGCCCCCCGTACGTCCCCGTTGTCGTCCCGGTGTGCCGGCGGAGTTCGTCCTGCTCCGTCGGCCGAATGCCAGGATGCCCGCATTGCCCGGCGCGTGCCGAAAGTTGTCCACAGGCGGTGGATGTTCGTCATACAAATCGAGCGCGTCGGGTGCGGTTCGGCATCGATGCGTACCGGAGACGGGACTTCCACCATGTGCAACGGGTAACGTCGGGGCGTGCCCGCCGACCCACTGCACCGTGCCGGAAACCCACAGCGCAGCACGACGAGCCAGCCGCCGAGCGGCTCGGGGGCGAGCGCGATCGAGGTCCGCAGGAGCGCGCGACGGCGCAGAACGGTCTCCGCGTACCGTGAGGGCGATCGCACCGTCGTGCTCATTCCCGCCCGGATGTCCGAGGCGGAGGAGCAGCGCTGGGTCACCGTCATGCTCGACAAGCTGGCCGCCCAGGAGAACAAGCGGGTGCTCGGCGACACGGAACTGTCCGAGCGGGCCGCGCGGCTCTCCGAGCTGTACTTCGACGGCCGGGCCCGGCCCACGTCGGTGCGCTGGGTCACCAATCAGAACACGCGCTGGGGCTCGTGCACCCCCGCCGAGGGCAGTATCCGACTCTCGCACCGTCTGCAGGGCATGCCCGAGTACGTCGTCGACTACGTCCTCGTCCATGAGCTGGCGCATCTGCTCGTACCGGGCCACGGAGCCGATTTCTGGCGGCTCCTGGAGGCCTACCCGCGCACCGAGCGGGCCCGTGGCTACCTCGAAGGGGTGGTGGCCGCCGACCGGCTGCCCCATCTGCCCGCGGCGCGCGGTGAGTGAGGCACGGCTGACGGCCTGACGCCGAACGCCCTGCCCGGACCACCGGAAGCGGGTTTGTGTACCGGGTCTGTACCGGCTTCCGCCACGGCTGGATTTTGCCGTTAGCCTGACGCGACGCACTTGTATTCGGGATGGGGGACGGTCGTTACGCATGGCCAGGGAATTCCAACGCGGCCACAAGGCCAGGATCAGTGACCTCACCGCGGGCACCGATCTGTACGTGGGTGTGCAGATCACCGGCCCGGGGCTGACCTTCGACATCAGCTGCTTCGGTCTGGACGCCGACGAACGGCTTTCGGACGACCGGTACTTCATCTTCTTCAACCAGCCGAAGTCGCCGGAGGAGTCCATCCAGCTCCTCGGCGCGCAGGCGGGTGACACGGAGTCCTTCCGCGTCACCCTCGACAGGATCCCGCCGCGGATCCAGAAACTGTCGTTCACGGCGACCGTCGACGGCGCGGGGCAGATGTCCCAGGTCGCGCCGGGGTACATCCGGATCGTGGCGGGCGGCGAGGAGGTGGCCCGGTACTCGTTCACCGGCGCCGAGTTCTCCACCGAGCGTGCCGTGATGCTGGGCGACTTCTATCTGAAGGACGTCTGGCGGTTCGCCGCAGTCGGGCAGGGCTTCGACGGCGGCCTCGACGCGCTGCTGAAGAACTTCGGCGGCGAGGTCGCCGAGGAGGAGCCGGCCGCCGAGCCCGCGCCGCAGGCCGGTGCCCCGTCGTTCGCGCCGCCGGCCCAGGCCGCCGCGCCGCCCGCGTTCGGGGCCCCCGCAGGCCACGCCGCGCCCGCCGCCCCTCCTGCGCCGCAGCCCGCGCAGGGTTTCGCGCCGCCTCCGGGCCAGACGCCGCCACCGGCGCCCGCGCCTCCGGTGCACGCCGCGCCGACCATCATCGCGCCCATGACCCCGCCCGGTGGCGCCCCCGTACCGCCGCCGGCGCCCGCTCCGGCGCCGTACGGACAGCCCGGCCAGCAGCCCTCGTACGGCCAGGCCCCCGGCCAGACCGCACCCCTGCCGCCCGGTTACGGACAGCCCCAGGCACCCCAGGCGCCCGCCCCGCCGCCCGGCTACGGCGGCCAGCCGGGCCCGCCTCCGGGCTACGGACAGCAGCCGCCGTTCGGCCAGGTGCCGGGTCCGCCCGGCGCACCGGGCGCGCCCGCCGGATACGGAGTGCCGCAGGGCGCCCCCCAGGGCGGCGCCGGTGTCACCGCGGCGCTGCAGGCCTACAAGGAGACTCCCACCGGGCAGCGCTGGACCCAGCAGAACAAGAAGATGGTCCGTGTCGACCTCGGCATGGGCGGCGACCAGGCCGTACTGGCCCGCCAGGGCAGCATGGTGCTCTACCAGGGCAAGGTCGACTTCAGCTACAAGGGTGCCGGGTTCGCCGGCCGGCTCGTGGGCAACGCGACCGGCCAGGAGATGCAGCTCATGCGCTGTTCGGGCCGTGGCCAGGTCTTCCTCGCGGAGAACGGCGCCATGCTGCACCCCATCGAGCTGCAGGGGGACGCCGTCTGCGTCTCCGCGGAGAACGTCCTGGCCTTCGACGAGACGCTGCAGTACGAGGTCCGTCGCGTCGAGGGGCACGGCATCCCCGGAGGCGCCCTGTTCACGATGCAGTTCCAGGGGACCGGCACGATCGTCGTCAAGACGCGTGGCGTGCCCGTCGTCCTGCCCGTGACACCGACGACGTTCGCCGACTGCAACGCCGTCGTCGCCTGGTCCGCCGCTTCCCAGGTGATCGTCTCCAGCCAGGTGCGCATGCGCCGCAACGCCTATCCGGGCGACACGGGGGAGAGCGTGAACCTCCAGTTCCGCGGCGCGCCCGGCAATTTCATCGTCGTCCAGCCGTACGAGGTCTGAGGGAGCCCGTTTCATGATCCAGCAACTCGCGGGCTTCGCCCCGGCACCCGTTGCCGCGCGCATGGAGAACCACGGCAATCACATGCTCAAGGTCGCCATGCAGACCGGAAACGACCTCCTCGCGCGCGTGGGGTCGATGGTCGCCTACGAAGGCTTCGTCCAGTACGAGCCCAATCCGCCGGCCGTGCGCCAGATCGCCAAGGACTGGATGACCGGCGAGGGCGCACCTTTGATGAAGTGCTCCGGAGACGGTCTGCTCTACCTCTCCGACTACGGGGCGAACGTCGTCGTCATCAACCTCAACGGAGACGCGATCTCCGTCAACGCCACCAACCTGCTCGCCTTCGACGCCCATCTGACGTGGGGCGTCGAGCGGGTCAAGGGGCTGGCGAAGTTCGCCGGCCAGGGCCTGTGGAACACCAAGATCTCCGGACAGGGCTGGGTCGCGCTGACCTCCCGGGGCAAGCCCATCGTCGTCGACTGCGGCGGCGGCGAGGACGAGACGTACGTCGACCCGGACGCGCTCGTGGCCTGGTCCCCGAACCTCAAGGTGAAGGGCAAGCGCAGCTTCAAGGCGCAGTCGCTGATAGGGCGCGGCAGCGGCGAGGCCTTCCAGATGGCCTTCTCCGGACAGGGCATCGTCGTCGTCCAGCCCAGCGAGGACAGCACCGACCGCCTCCGGGTACGGGGCTGAGGGGGGACACACACCATGCAGAGTTCGCTTTTCGCCTACAACGACCAGCAGTCCCAGGACCGCTACAGCCTGCAGAACAAGCAGATGCTGCGCGTGCTCCTGGAGGGCCACGACGACGTGCTCGCCCGCAAGGGCACCATGGTCGCCTACCAGGGCCTCGTGGAGTTCGACGCCGAGTACCAGAACAGCGGCCAGCAGCGGTCGCGCGCGTACACCGGTGAGGGTCTCGACCTGATGCGCTGCCACGGGCAGGGCACCGTCTTCCTGGCCAACCTCGCCCAGCACATCCATGTGGTGGACGTCGACCAGGACGGCCTCACCGTGGACAGCAGTTACGTCCTGGCGATGGACTCCGCGCTGCACCACGAGGTGATCGCCGTGGACAGCCAGTACGGGATCTCCGGCTCCGGAAAGTACCAGCTCAACATCACCGGGCGCGGCAAGGTCGCCCTGATGACGTCGGGCATGCCCCTGATGCTGCAGGTCACGCCGGACAAGTACGTCAACTGCGACGCGGACGCGATCGTCGCCTGGTCCACGAGTCTGCGCGTACAGATGCAGGCCCAGACGCATTCCTCCGGAGTGTTCCGCCGCCGTGGCAACACGGGGGAGGGGTGGGAGCTCAGCTTCATGGGGCAGGGGTACGCGCTCGTGCAGCCCAGCGAGATGCTGCCGCCGCAGAACGCCGTCATCGGGTCCGGGATCGGGGCCCAGTACGGCGTGGGGCAGCAGGGGGCCCGGGGGCAGAACCAGGGGAATGTCTGGAGCTAGGCCCTCCGGGCGGGCGCGGGGAGGGGCCGGTGGACGGGTGCCGGTCCGGTGGGGGCTTGTCGCGCAGTTCCCCGCGCCCCTGAGGAGCGCCCCTGGCGGGGCGCATCCCAGAAGCCTGTGTGTAAGGGGCGACAGCCACTGCTGTCGCCCCTTACACGTGCCTCTTCAGAGTCTTGCCCGTGTTGCTTCCAGGAGGCGGACGACCGAGTCGTCCGCCACCTGTGCCACCTCGTCGTAGGCGAACCAGCGCAGGTCCAGGGACTCGTCGCTGATCTCCTGGACGGCGCCCGGCTCGGCCACGACCGCGTACTGGACGTCGAAGTGCCAGTGGCAGGGCGCCGGGATGGGGTGCCGGTCCAGCCGTACGGGGCCGCCCGGGAGCAGTGTCAGACCCGCGATGCCCGACTCCTCCGTGGCCTCACGCAGGGCCGCCGCCTCCAGAGTGGTGTCCCCGGGCTCGCAGTGACCGCCCATCTGGAGCCACATCCGCAGCTTCCTGTGGAGCGTCAGCAGCACCCTGCCTTGCTCCGGGTCGATCACCAAGGCGCTCGCCGTGACGTGTCCCGCCGTGCAGGCCTTCCACATGCCGTCCGGATGGGCCTGGAGATGGTCGAGGTAGGCCTGGCGCAGTTCCTCCTGGCCCTCGATGTCCTTCAGGACCAGGACGGCGTCGTCGTACAGGCTCACTTGTCGTTGTCGCCCTTGTCGTCGTTCTCGTCCTTCGTGAGGTTGGGCTTTTCGGGTGAACCGCCCGCCGCCTCGCCGAGCATCTTGTCGAGCTCGGAGAAGTCCAGCTGCTCGCGGTGCACGAAACCGTCCGGGTCGTCCAGGTCGGAGGCGGTCGGCAGCATGTCCGGGTGCTCCCACAGGTTGTCCCGGCCGTCGACCCCGCGCGCGTCCGTGAGCGAGGCCCACAGGCGCGAGGCGTCCCGCAGCCGGCGCGGACGCAGCTCCAGGCCGATCAGCGTGGCGAACGTCTGCTCGGCCGGGCCGCCCGTGGCGCGACGGCGGCGCAGCGTCTCGCGCAGCGCGTCGGCGGACGACAGACGGGGCTTGGCGGCCGAGTGGACCACCGCGTCGACCCAGCCCTCGACGAGCGCCAGAGCCGTCTCCAGACGGGCCAGCGCCGCCTTCTGCTCCGGCGTGTCCTCCGGCTGGAACATGCCCTGCTGGAGGGCCTGCTGCAGCTCCTCGGGGTTCTGCGGGTCGAACTGGCCGACCACGTCCTCCAGCTTCGCCGTGTCGACCTTGATCCCGCGCGCGTACCCCTCGACCGCGCCGAACAGGTGCGAGCGCAGCCACGGCACGTGGGCGAAGAGCCGCTGATGGGCGGCCTCGCGCAGGGCGATGTAGAGGCGCACCTCGTCCTGGGCGATCCCCAGGTCCTTGCCGAAGGCCTCGATGTTCAGCGGGAGCAGCGCGGCCTTGCCTGCCGGGCCGAGCGGCAGGCCGACGTCGGACGAGCCGACGACCTCGCCCGCGAGCACGCCGACGGCCTGGCCGATCTGCGTACCGAACATGGCGCCGCCCATGGAGCGCATCATGCCGAGCAGCGGGCCCGCCATGGCCTGCATCTCCTCGGGCAGGACGTCGCCCATGGCCGCGCCGACGCGCTCGGCGACGGGGTCGACGAGCTCCTTCCACACCGGCAGGGTCGCCTCGACCCATTCCGCGCGGCTCCAGGCCACGGCGGAAGTGGCGCCGGACGGCAGGGACGTCGCGTCGTCCAGCCACAGGTCGGCCAGCCGCACCGCGTCCAGGACCGCGGCGCGCTCGGAGGGGCCGACGCTCGCGTCCTTCGTGCCGTCGGAGGTGCCCTGGGAGACCGTCTGGCGGGCGATCTGCTTGGCCATGTCCCAGTTCACCGGGCCGCCCTCGTACGAGAGCATCTGGCCCAGCTGCTGGAACGCGGCGCCCAGGTCGTTGGGGTTCAGCGAACCGAACATGGCTGCGAGCGGGTTGTCGCCTCCAGGTCCGCCGGGCCCGAAACCGAACGGGTTGGCAGGTCCCTGACCACCACCGCTCTGCTGGTCCTTCTTCTTGCCCTCGTCGCCGTTCTCCGGCTCCTCCGGCGGAAGGCCGAATCCGAATGGGGTGTTACTCACGGGATTCCTCGGCTGTTAAGGCCGCCGGTTCGCTCCGACGGCGGCTGCCCTGCATCACCACCCAGCGTAGACACCACAACCGGTTCGGGCCTCGGTGCGTCGCCGACTCGGCGGCTGCGGCAGGATGGATGCCACCTGGTACGTACGCGTCACTCGCGTTCTTACTGAAGACAACCGCTGGAGACGCCTGGTGAGTTCCCCAGATCCACAGGTTCGCGCAGCGCGAAACCTCTCAACCCACCCGTCACCCGAACATCGGCCCGCACCTGCGGCGCAGCGCGCCGAGCGGACCTCGGCCGTGCGCGGCCCCGTCGTCGCGATCACCGGTGCCGCGGCCGGGATCGGCGCGATGCTCACCGAGCGGCTCGTCGCCAGCGACGAGATCAAGCAGGTCATCGCGATCGACGAGCGGCGCGGCGAGTGCGCGGGCGCGCAGTGGCACATCCTCGACGTCCGGGACCCGGCCATCGCCGAGAAACTGCGCGGGGCGGACGTCGTGGTGCACCTGGCCCTCGACCTCGATCTTGAGACGGATCCGGCGGCGCGTACCGCGTACAACGTGCGGGGTACCCAGACCGTGCTCACGGCCGCCGCCGCTGCCGGGGTCCACCGCGTCGTGCTGTGCACGTCGGCGATGGTCTACGGAGCGCTGCCCGACAACGAACTGCCGCTCTCCGAAGACGCCGAACTGCGGGCCACCGCCGAGGCCACGGGGGTCGGGGACCTGCTGGAGGTCGAGCGGCTCGCGCGCCGGGCGCCCCGCGCGCACCCCGGGCTCAACGTCACCGTCGTACGCCCCGCCGTGCTCGTCGGAGGCACCGACACCGCGCTGACCAGGTACTTCGAGTCGCCCCGCCTTCTGGTCGTCGCCGGTTCCCGGCCCGTGTGGCAGTTCTGCCATGTCGAGGACCTGTGTGCCGCTCTGGAGTACGCGGCCCTGGAGAAGGTCGACGGAGAACTCGCCGTCGGATGCGACGGATGGCTGGAGCAGGAGGAGGTCGAGGAGCTCAGCGGGATCCGGCGCATGGAACTGCCGTCCGCCGTCGCCCTGGGCGCGGCGGCCCGGCTCCACCGCATCGGGCTCACCCCGTCGCCGGCCGGGGACCTCGCCTACACGATGTATCCCTGGGTGGTCAGCGGAAGCCGGCTGCACGATGCCGGATGGCGCCCCCGGTGGACCAACGAGGAGGTGCTCGCCGAGCTCCTGGGCGAGGTCGCCGGACGGCACACCCTCGCCGGACGGCGGCTCGGCCGCAAGGACGCCACGGCGGCGGGAGCCGCGGGAGCGACGGTCGCCCTGCTCGGCACGGCCGCGCTGGTACGGCGGGCGCGGAAGGCCCGGCGGCGGATCTGAGCCGGCGCCGGAACGGGCGGGCTCCGCGGGCCGGAGCCTGGGCGCGGTCCTGTAGAAGGCTCCAACCGCCTGCGCGCGCGTGCGTGTGAAAGGGCCGTTTCACGGAGCCGACGGGGTGGGGCACGATGGGGGGATGGCACCCAAGAGCGACCATCCCGGTGAGCGGGCGGCACAGGACCCCATCAAGCTTCTGGCGATCCGGGAGACCGACCTCTCCCTGGACGAGGTCTTCCGGGCCGTCGGTGACGACGCCTCCGGAGGGACCGCGCTGTTCGTGGGGACCGTGCGCAACCACGACGGGGGAGCGGACGTCGACGCCCTCGGATACTCCAGCCACCCCAGTGCCGAGGCCGAGCTGCGCCGGGTCGCGGAGAAGGTCGTGGCGGAGTACCCCGTACGGGCGCTCGCCGCGGTGCACCGGGTCGGTGACCTGCGGGTGGGCGACCTCGCGGTGGTCGTCGCCGTCTCCTGCCCGCACCGCGGGGAGGCCTTCGAGGCCTGCCGGAAGCTGATCGACGACCTGAAGCACGAGGTCCCGATCTGGAAGCACCAGAAGTTCTCCGACGGCACGGAGGAATGGGTCGGGGCCTGCTGACCGCTCCGGTTGCGTAACCCGACCCCTGCCGCGAGCGTTGGACAAGCGGATGGTTAATCTGCTGATCAGTCAGTTGCGGTGGTTCATGGGGTTGGGAGGTCGGCATGGCAGCGCTCGCCTGGTTGCTGATTCCGCTTTTCGCCGCGATCGGGGCCGGAGCCTGGGGCAGTTGGGCGGGACGGAACCGCAAGACCATCGGTGACGGCCACGAACTCGCCGGCTACACCCGCTTCCGCGAGGCCATGGAGAAGTCGCACTCGGACGCCTGACCGGCCGTCGGACCCCCGGACGGGCGGCCCCGACGGTCCGTTGACAGTGCTGTCCCGTACTGTCGTTCCATGCCACGCCGCACCGCGACGATGCTCGCCTCCACCCTGATGCTGATCGCGCTCCTGTGCGCGGGAGTCTTCATCAATGTGCCGTATTCGGAGATGTCACCGGGTCCGACGGTGAACACGCTCGGCGAGCACGACGGCGAGCCCGTGCTCCGGATCACCGGTCGCAAGACGTATCCGACGAGCGGTCATCTGAACATGACCACCGTCCGGGTCACGAGCGCCGACTACAACATGAACCTCGTCGAAGCCGTGTACGGCTGGCTGGCACACGACAACAAGGTCGTTCCGCACGACACGCTCTACCCCGACGGCAAGACGGAGGAGCAGTCGACGCAGGAGAACGCCGAGGAGTTCAGCCAGTCCCAGGAGAGCGCCAAGGTCGCCGCGCTCAAGGAGATCGGCGTCCCGGTGAAGTCCTGGGTGATCGTCTCCACCGTCGTCAAGGACACCCCCGCGGAGGGCAGGCTGCACGCCGGTGACGTGATCAAGGCCGTCGACGGCACTCCGGTGAAGGCGTACGAGGACGTCGCGAAGCTGGTCACCAAGCACAAGGCCGGTGAGAAGGTCGTCTTCACGATCGTGCCCGCCAAGGAACAGGCCGCCGCCGAGAAGGAGAAGAAGACGGCGACCAGGACCGAGGAGATCACGCTCACGACCGCCCAGTCGCGCGACAGCGGCGAGGACCGCGCGATCGTCGGCATCGAGGCGGGGGTCGACCACAGCTTCCCGTTCACCATCGACATCAAGCTCGCCGACGTCGGCGGCCCCAGCGCCGGTCTGATGTTCGCCCTCGGCATCGTCGACAAACTGACCCCGGGGAGCCTCACCGGCGGCAAGTTCGTCGCCGGCACCGGCACGATCACCGACGACGGCAAGGTGGGCCCGATCGGCGGTATCGAGATGAAGACGGTCGGCGCCCGGGCCAAGGGCGCCCAGTACTTCCTGACGCCGAAGGACAACTGCGAGGCCGCCGCCCGTGACGTCCCCGACGGGCTCACGCTCGTCAAGGTCGACACCATCGACGACGCCGTGAGCGCCCTCAAGGACATCCGTGGCGGCACCACGGACGACCTGCCGAAATGCGCCTAGGACACCAAGGTCCGGGCGCACCGGCAGGCCGCGTCCGCCCGGACTACTCCGCGAACGTCGCCGTGAGCGCGTCGGCCAGCCCCGGCACCAGGTCGGAGCCGGTGAGCACGTCGTTCGCCGAGTCCTTCTCGCGCAGCCGCAGCGCCGAGTCGCGCTTCCCGCCGCGCAGCACCGCGACGGTCATCCGGACCTCCTGGCGCTCCGGGTGCTCGGCGACCCACTTCGCCAGCCGCTTCTCGTCGAGGCCGTCCGGTACGGACGCCTCCGCGGACGGCGGCAGCATCAAGCGCTCCACGGACAGCGCGCAGCCGACCACGGAGTCCGGCCAGGCGATGGTGCCCAGGAACTCGTCCAGCGGGCTGCCCGCGGGAATTTCCTCCTGCTCGATAGGGGTGAGGGTGCCGTCGGGCACGTCTTCGGTCAGACCCAGCCGCTCGGCGAGACCGGGTTCCTGAGAACGCAGTCGGCCGGTGTCGACCAGGGCGAAGAGCCGGGCGGGCTGATCCCAGCCGAGGCCCGCGACGTACTCGTCGATTTCGAGTGCGGCGCGGGTGAGCGGCCCGGCCGCCATGGGGGTGCCTGAGGAGGCGGTGTTGGACATGGTCACAATCCTGCCTCGTTCGGCCCCGGAACCGGGAACCGAGTAAAGCATCAGTAAGTTGCATAGATGTGGCCCGGCGTTTGCGGGGCCCCCAGATTCCAACAGCGAACTTCGAGGTGCGCACCTTGGCTTTCCAGATGCCGGACCGCGGCGGAGGCCCGACAGGGCCGCGGATGAGAGTGGGCCGACCGTCCCGGCGCGTCCGGACCCTGCTCATGACACTGGGCGTACTGGCCGTGCTGGCCATGGCCTTCGTCATGTTCGCGGGGTTCTGGACGGACTGGCTCTGGTACCGGTCGGTGAAGTACTCGTCGGTCTTCACGACCACGCTGTGGACCAAGATCGGTCTGTTCTTCGTCTTCGGACTGCTGATGGCCGTGGCCGTCGGAGTGAACATCTGGCTGGCCCACCGTCTGAGGCCGCCGCTCAGCGCCATGTCGATGGAGCAGCAGAGCCTCGACCGGTACCGGATGAGCGTGGCCCCGTACAAGAAGTGGATTCTTCTCGGGATCACCTCGCTGGTCGGGCTGATCGCGGGAGCCTCCGCGGCCGGCCAATGGCGTACGTGGCTCATGTGGGTGAACGGAGTGCCCTTCAACCAGAAGGACCCCCAGTTCCACCTCGACGTGTCCTTCTACGCCTTCGACCTGCCCTGGTACCGCTTCATGCTGGGCTTCGGCTTCGCGGCCGCGATCCTCTCGCTGATCGCCGCGGCGCTGACGCACTACCTGTACGGCGGACTGCGCGTCACCAGCCCCGGGGCACGCGCCACGGCGGCGGCCACCGGCCATCTCTCGGTGCTGCTGGGCATCTTCGTCGCGCTGAAGGCGGTGGCGTACTGGCTCGACCGGTACGGCCTCGCGGTGAAGTCCAGTGACTTCAAGGCGACCGGCAACTGGACGGGCCTGAGGTACGTCGACGCCAACGCCTACCTGCCGGCCAAGACGATCCTGTTCTGCATCGCGGTCATCTGCGCCCTGCTGTTCTTCGCCACCCTGTGGCGGCGCACCTGGCAGCTGCCCGTCATCGGCTTCGGCCTCATGGTGCTCTCCGCGATCCTCATCGGCGGTCTGTACCCGGCGATCGTGCAGAAGTTCCAGGTCCAGCCGAACGAGCAGGCCAAGGAAGCGCCGTACGTCGAGAAGAACCTCAAGGCGACCCGTGACGCGTACGGCATCACGGGCACCGAGGTCACGGAGTACGCGGGCACGAGCACGACCAAGGACAAGACCAAGCTGCGCGACGACGCCGATGGCGCCGCGAGCATCAGGCTCCTGGACCCGAACGTCGTCTCGCCCACGTTCCAGCAGCTCCAGCAGGTCCGTAATTACTACGCGTTCCCGTCGAACCTCGACGTCGACCGCTACAGCAAGGACGGCAAGGACCAGGACACCGTCATCGGTCTGCGCGAGCTGAACCTGCAGGGCATCCCGAAGAGCAACTGGATCAACAACCACTTCCGCTACACGCACGGCTTCGGAGTGGTCGCGGCCAAGGGCACCAACGCCGACGCCGAGGGACGCCCCGAGTTCACCGAGTACGACCTGCCGTCCAAGGGCGACCTCGGCGAGTACCAGCAGCGGATCTACTACGGCGAGAAGACCAGCCAGTACTCGATCGTCGGCGGTCCGCAGAAGGAGATCGACTACTCCGACGACACCGGCGAGAAGACGACCAGCTACAAGGGCAAGAGCGGGGTCAACCTCTCGAACCCGGTCAACCGGGCGGCGTACGCGGTGGCGTTCAGCGAGCCGCAGATCCTCTACTCCGGCGCGATCGGTGAGGGCTCGCGGATCCTCTACAACCGCACGCCCAAGGAGCGCGTCGAGGCGGTGGCGCCCTGGCTGACCATCGACGGCGACGCCTATCCCGCGGTCGTCGGCGACAAGATCGAGTGGATCGTCGACGCCTACACGACGACGAACGGCTACCCGTACGCCTCGCGCACCACGCTCGGCGACACGACGGCCGACTCGCTGACCGCCGCCAACAACCAGCGGGCGGTGGTGGCCCAGCAGAACCAGGTCAACTACATCCGCAACTCGGTGAAGGCGACCGTCGACGCGTACACCGGCAAGGTCACGCTCTACGAGTGGGACACCAAGGACCCGGTCCTGAAGACCTGGAAGAAGGCCTTCCCCGGGACGGTGAAGCCGAAGGGCGACATCCCCCAGGCCCTCATGGACCATCTGCGGTACCCGCAGGACCTGTTCAAGGTCCAGCGCGAGCTGCTGACCCGCTACCACGTGAAGGACGCCGAGACGTTCCTCAGCGGCAGTGAGGTGTGGCAGGTGCCGGACGACCCGACGAACAAGTCGGGCAACGCGGTGCCGCCGTACTACCTCAGCATGAAGATGCCGGGTGAGCAGTCGCAGGCGTTCTCCCTGACGACGACGCTCACTCCGAACGGCCGCGACAACCTGAGCGCCTTCATGTCGGTCAACGCCGAAGCCGGCACGAGCGACTACGGCAAGATCAACATCCTGAAGCTGCCGACCGGCAGAACGGTCGACGGGCCGAAACGGGTGCAGAGCCAGTTCAACTCCGAGCCGTCCATCGCCGAATCCATCAGGCTCCTCAGAGGTGGTGACTCGGAAGTCGAGTACGGCAACCTGCTGACGGTGCCGCTCGACGGCGGACTGCTCTATGTGGAGCCCGTCTACGTACGCGGTGGTGGACTGAAGTACCCCCTGCTGCGGAAGGTGCTCGTGACCTACGGAGGCGCAACGGCCTTCGAGGACACGCTGGGTGAGGCGCTCGACAAGGTCTTCGGAGCGGAGGGTTCGACCGCCGAACCGCCGGACGAGGACGAGACGAAGCCGCCGCCGGCATCCAGCGACCCGACGGTCCAGGAAGCGCTCGACGACGCCCAGAAGGCCTTCGACCAAGGCCAGGAAGCCCTCAAGAAGGGCGACTGGGAGGCGTACGGAACGGCGCAGAAGGACCTGGAGGACGCGCTGGAGCGGGCCGAGGCCGCCCAGGCCGCTGCCGACAAGAAGGCAGGCAGCAGCGACAAGGCCGGCGACTCGGGCGACAAGAAGACCGAGGAGAGCGCCAAGCCCAGCAGCAGTCCGAGCAGCAGCAAGAGCCCGGACAGCGGCTGAGCAGCGCTGAGTCAGGAGCTCCCCTCGCGCCGTGGTACGGTTGCAACACAACGGCGCGGGGTGGAGCAGCTCGGTAGCTCGCTGGGCTCATAACCCAGAGGTCGCAGGTTCAAATCCTGTCCCCGCTACTGATGTTGAAGGACCCGGATCCTCACAGGATCCGGGTCCTTCTGCGTGTGCGGCCTGTCAGCCGGGTGTGCGAGGACGTTCCTCGTTCATCAGTGCTGCCGCGGTGAAGGCCGCGCCGGACGGAGGGAGTTGGGCGAACTGTGTTTCACTTGTCTCTCTGTGGGCATGTCGACAAAACGCTGAAGTGACCTCACTGGCTGCGGTATACCAGGTGTACCCAGGTTGCAGGTGGTGCGACGATGGACGTTATGGGGGACAAGGCAACTCTGTTGGATACAGGGCGGTTTGTGCAGCCTTCCGACCGGGACGAGACCGGTGAGGCGGTGGAGGAGGCTCGTCAACGGCTCGCCGCGCAAGAGGGCGACGCCGAGGCCATGAGCGTCCTCGGAGCCATGCTGCTCCGCCGCGGTGATCTCGACGGAGCCGAGCCGCAGCTGCGCGCTGCCACCGCGGCCGGTGACCGGGCCGCCGCCAACAACCTCGGTGTCCTCCTGCACCAGCGCGGCTACGCGGAGGAGGCCGCCGGCTGGTGGCGGATCGCCGCCGTCGCCGGTTCCGCCGCCGCCGCGCACGCACTGGGCCGCCACCACCGTGAGCGCGGCGACGAGCCCGCCGCCGAGTACTGGCTGCGCCAGTCCGCCGAGCAGGGCCACTCGCTGGGCGCGTACGCGCTCGCCGATCTCCTGGAGCACCGCGGTGACCCCCGCGCCGAGGACTGGATGCGTGCCGCCGCCGAGCGAGGACACCGCGAGGCGGCCTACCGGCTCGCCCGCGCGCTCGACCGGACGGCCGCGCAGGCGGACGGGACCGACCTCGACGGCGGTGTCTCCGAGACCGCGGGGACCGCGGGCGAGGCGGCCGAGCAGTGGTACAGGCAGGCCGCCGCGCGCGGTCACCGCCGGGCCGCGCTGCACCTCGGGGCGATCCTGGAGCGGCGCGGGGAGCTCAAGGAGGCCGGGCGCTGGTACCTGACCTCCGCCAAGGACGGCGAGGCACGGGCCGCCTGCGCGCTGGGATTCCTGCTGCGGGACGCGGGCGACACCGAGAGCGCCGCCGTGTGGTGGCTGCGGGCCGCCCAGGACGGCGACGGGAACGCCGCCAACGCCCTGGGCGCGCTGCACGCCGAGCGGGGCGAGACGCAGACCGCCGAGCGGTGGTACCGGGCCGCGATGGACGCGGGCGACGTGAACGGCGCGTACAACCTCGGGCTGCTCTGCGCCGAGCAGTCACGGACCGCCCAGGCCGAACAGTGGTACCGGCGGGCGGCGTACGCGGGGCACCGCGAGGCGGCGAACGCGCTGGCCATCCTGCTGCTGCAGGTCGGTGACGCCGCCGGGGCCGAGCCGTGGTTCTCCAAGGCCGCCGAGGCGGGCAGTGTCGACGCCGCGTTCAACCTCGGCATCCTGCACGCGGGGCGCGGTGAGGACGCTGCGGCACTGCGGTGCTACGAGCGGGCCGCCGCGGCCGGGCACACCGAGGCCGCGCTCCAGGTCGGCATCGCCCGGCTGCGGGACGGCGACGAGCCGGCCGCCGAGCGGCACCTGCGGTGCGCCGCGGGAGGCGGCAGCGCGGAGGGGGCGTACCGGCTGGCCACCGTGCTCGACGCGCGGCGCCCGCCCGCGCCCGAACACGAGCTGGGCGAGCACGCCACCGAGAAGAGCGAGTGCGAGGAGTGGTACGAGCGGGCCGCGTCCCAGGGGCACCGGCGGGCCCAGGTGCGCGTGGGGATGCTCGCGTCCGCGCGCGGGGACGTCGTGGAGGCCGCCCGGTGGTACCGGGAGGCGGCGGAGGCGGGGTCGCGGAACGGGGCGTTCAACCTGGGGCTGCTGCTGGCCCGGGAGGGGAGCGAGCCCGAGGCCGCGCTGTGGTGGACCCGGGCCGCCGACGCGGGGCACGGGCGGGCGGCGTTGCGGCTCGCCCTGGTCTACGCGCGTCGGGGGGAGCTGGCGGAGGGGCAGCGGTGGGCCGATCGGGCGGTGTCCCTCGGGCCGGGGGAGGTTTCTGAGCGGGCTGCTCGGTTGCGGGACGCGTTGCGGCAGGAGTTGTCCGCGTGACCCCTACCGGGGGGTGGGGGGAAGGGGTGGCGGGGTGGGGTTTTCGCCCCCGCCGCCCCTTCCCGTTCCCGTCCACGTATGGGGGCTGCGCCCCCTCGGCGCCCCGGG
>NZ_JBHWZP010000007.1:0-72512 GCF_042728395.1 Streptomyces sp. NPDC060205 | reverse complement strand
GCCCACAAGCGTGCGCGCGTACATCCACGAGCGTGCGCGCGTACAAGGACGAAAAGGGGCCCGGCCGGGCCCCCGCTCCGTCAAGCCCTCGGCGCCACCTTCGTCAGGCCGTTGATGATGCGGTCCATCGCGTCGCCGCCCGTCGGGTCCGTCAGGTTGGCGAGCATCTTCAGCGTGAACTTCATCAGCATGGGGTGGGTGAGACCGCGCTGTGCGGCGATCTTCATGACCTTCGGGTTGCCGATGAGCTTCACGAAGGCGCGGCCGAGCGTGTAGTAGCCGCCGTAGGTGTCCTTGAGGACCTTCGGGTAGCGCTGCAGGGCGAGTTCGCGCTGGGCGGGGGTCGCCCGGGCCTGCGCCTGGACGATGACGTCGGCGGCGATCTGCCCCGACTCCATGGCGTACGCGATGCCCTCGCCGTTGAAGGGGTTCACCATGCCGCCCGCGTCGCCGACGAGCAGCAGGCCCTTCGTGTAGTGCGGCTGGCGGTTGAAGGCCATCGGCAGGGCGGCCCCGCGGATCGGGATCGTCATGTTCTCCGGGGTGTAGCCCCAGTCCGCGGGCATCGAGGCGCACCATGCCTTGAGGACCTCGCGCCAGTCCAGTTCCTTGAAGGCGGCCGAGGTGTTGAGGACGCCCAGGCCGACGTTGGACGTGCCGTCGCCCATGCCGAAGATCCAGCCGTAGCCCGGCAGCAGCCGGTCCTCGCCCGGTCCGCGGCGGTCCCACAGCTCCAGCCACGACTCCAGGTAGTCGTCGTCATGGCGCGGGGACGTGAAGTACGTCCGCACGGCGACGCCCATCGGGCGGTCCTCGCGGCGGTGCAGGCCCATCGCCAGGGACAGCCGGGTCGAGTTCCCGTCGGCGGCGACGACCAGGGGCGCGTGGAAGGTGACCTCGCGCTTCTCCTTGGAGTCGGCGTCGCCGAGCTTCGCGTGGACGCCCGTGATGCGGCCCGTGCGGTCGTCGACGATCGGGGCGCCCACGTTGCAGCGCTCGTACAGGCGCGCGCCGGCCTTCTGCGCCTGGCGGGCCAGCTGCTCGTCGAAGTCGTCGCGCTTGCGGACGAGTCCGTAGTCGGGGTACGAGGCGAGTTCCGGCCAGTCCAGCTGGAGGCGGACCCCGCCGCCGATGATGCGGAGCCCCTTGTTCCGGAGCCAGCCCGCCTCCTCCGAGATGTCGATGCCCATGGAGACGAGCTGTTTGGTGGCGCGGGGTGTCAGTCCGTCGCCGCACACCTTCTCCCGCGGGAACGCCGTCTTTTCGAGGAGCAGGACGTCAAGCCCGGCCTTGGCCAGGTAGTACGCCGTGGTGGAACCGGCCGGCCCCGCCCCGACGACGATCACGTCGGCGGAGTGTTCGGACAGGGGCGCGGCGGGTGCGGAGAGGGGCTGGGACTGGGACTCGGTCACGGCGGGGTCTCCCCAAGGCTCGAAGGCTCGAAAATCTCACAACGCGAAGTCTCGAAATCCGCGTGCTGACGGGCACGGGACATGGGCAGTCTATGCAGCGGTACTGATCACCTGGCTGAAGGGCTGCCCCGTGAACCGAGCTCTCCCCGTGGTACACCTGCGCGTCCCCACCGACGAGGACGCCTTCGCCTGGCACCGGGCCTTCGACCACCCGGACGTGATGGAGTTCCACGGCGGGAAGTCCGCCGAACTGTCCGTGTACGAGGAGCTGACCGCCCGCCAGCGCCGGCACGACGCCGAGCACGGTTTCTGCTTCTGGACGATGCTCGACGAGGAGGGCCGGGTCGTCGGCTTCACCGGCGCCCAGCCGTGGCCCCACGAGTGGGGCCCCAAGGGCGAGATCGAGATCGGCTGGCGGCTCGGCCGGGAGTACTGGGGCAAGGGGTACGTGACCGCGGCGGCGCGGGCCACGCTGGAGCGGGTGCGCGCGACGGGCGTCACGAGCGTGGTGGCCATGGTGAACTCCCGCAACGAACGCTCGATCGCGGTGACCAGACGCCTGGGCATGGAGCTGGCGGAAACGTTCACCACGCCGACGTCGAAGCAGTTCGGGCACTGCTACCGGCTGGCTCTCTGAGGGGCCCGGGCCGGCGGCGGCCCGCCCTGACGACGCCTTCCGGCGGGGCCGGGCATGGGCTTACCCTGCGGGTACCGCTGGGGGTGACGTCTGTGCGCATACCACGCAAGACACCCGAAGTGCGCGTACCGCGGCTCGTCGGTCTGATGGCCGTGGACGCGCGCGAGACGGCCGAGGCGCGTGGGGTGCTCCTCGCCGCGCCCGACCGGCCCGACTTCGACCTGACGGTCGTCGACTACGTCGTACGCCAGTACCCGCTGCCCGGTTCCGAGGTGCCGCGCGGGGCGGTCGTGACGGTGTGGTTCGACCTCGGCGAGGGTGAGGGCGGCGGGGGCGCGGGGGTGCGCGAGCCGCGGCTGCCCCAGCCGCCGTCGGGCGGCCTGCAGCGCGAACTCGACCCTCCGCACGACCCGTTCGCACTCCTCAGGTGAGCGCCGGGCAGCCGCCCGGAACCTCCAGCGGCAGACAGGAACTGTCGGACGGGCCCTAGTCCTGCTTGAAACCGCGGTGCAGCGCGACGATGCCGCCCGAGAGGTCGCGCCAGGCCACCTTCGACCAGCCGGCCTTGATCAGCCGCTCGGCGAGGGCGGGCTGGTCGGGCCATGCACGGATCGACTCGGCGAGATAGACGTACGCCTCGGGGTTCGAGGAGACCGCGCGGGCCACCGGCGGCAGGGCGCGCATCAGGTACTCGGTGTAGACCGTGCGGAACGGCGCCCAGGCCGGGTGGGAGAACTCGCAGATCACCACGCGTCCGCCGGGCTTCGTCACCCGGTACAGCTCCCGCAGCGCGGTGTCCGTGTCCTGCACGTTGCGCAGGCCGAAGGAGATCGTCACCGCGTCGAAGGTGTCGTCCTTGAACGGCAGCTTCGTCGCGTCGCCCGCCGTGAGCGGCAGCCAGGGGTGGTTCTTCTTGCCGACCCTGAGCATCCCGAGGGAGAAGTCGCAGGGAACGACGTACGCGCCCGTGCGCGCGAAGGGCAGGGAGGAGGTGGCGGTGCCCGCCGCGAGGTCCAGGATCTTCTGCGCGGGCCGCGCGTCGACCGCCTTCGCGACCTCCTTGCGCCACACCCGGTCCTGGCCCAGCGACAGCACGTCGTTCGTCAGGTCGTAGCGTTCCGCGACGTCGTCGAACATCGAGGCGACTTCGTGCGGCTGTTTGTTCAGGGATGCGCGGGTCACGGTCCCATTGTGGCAGTACGCATCCCATGAACACGGTTCAGGGCAGCAGTCTCGGCTTCGCCTTCGCCGCCACGTCCTCCACCCAGCCGCACAGCAGGACGAACACGCCGATGAGGATCCAGCCGACGCCGAACATGAACCACTGGCTCTCCAGCGGCAGATACGTCTCGAAGGCAGGGACCTTCCAGAACTGGTCGATCAGCGGGATGGCGAGGATCAGCGCCAGCTCGTGCCAGAGGTAGATCGTCACCGCGCGGGCGTTGAAGATCCGCACGATCCGGTCGAGGCGCCTGGAGCGGGCCAGCCACGCGAAGTCGATCCCGAGGCGCGCCTTCGCGTACATCAGCAGGGTCACGAACCCGGCCGACCAGAACGCCTGCGCGTACGGGATGTCGTCGAGGTCGTACGAGCCGGTCTCGGCCTGGTGGGTGAAGGCGTACCAGCCGCCGTAGCCGATCGCGGCGAGTGACAGGACGACGACGGCGAACGGTTTCAGCCGCTCCAGGACGCCGTCGCGGTGCGCGAAGCCGAGGACCCAGCAGAACAGGTACGTGGCCAGGTCCAGGAGGGCGACGCCGAAGCGGTCGTCCGGCGGCTCCCAGAAGAACTGCAGGACCACGATCGGCGCGAGCGTCAGGATCAGGACGAGGACCGGGGCCAGCCGGAAGACCCTCAGCAGCAGGGGCGACAACAGGACGAACCACAGGTAGGTGCGCAGGTACCAGAGGATCTCCCAGGCCTGCTCGCCCCACGCGTTGCCCGGCGGGTCGCCGAGCGGCACGACCCAGTAGACGATCTGCCAGCCGGGCATCCAGCCGTGGATCAGCATCGCGACGACGACGAAGAAGCCCCAGAACCAGAAGGGCGGCAGGAGCCGGCGGATCCGGCTCCTGATCACCTTGAGGGCGGGCCGCTCCAGGGACTTCGCCATCAGGGTGCCGGCGAGTGCGAACATGATCCCCATGGAGGGCAGGACCATGCCCGCCCAGGCCCAGCCGAAGGTGTGGTAGGTCACGACACGGACGAGGGCGACGGCCCGGAGGGTGTCGAAGTACCGGTCACGCCCTTTCGCGGTACGCGCCCTGGGCGCGGCCTCCGACCGGGCTTCCGACCGGGCTCCCGACGGGGACTGCGGCGAGGGCTCAGGCTCCACCCGCGGCAGGCGGGCCGTGTCCGCGACCACGGCGGGCCCGGCGGCCGGGGGGCCGCCCCGGCGGTGCGAGCCCATCAGCCCACCCCTGCCGGCGTGCCGACCTCTCCGGTGCGCTTCAGCTTCTGCCAGCGCAGCCGGCCACCCGTGAGGGCCGTGATGCAGGAGTGGATCAGGACGAGGTACATCATCTGCCGGTACGCGAGCTGCTGCAGCGGCATCATCAGCAGATACCGGTACTTCTCCCGGTCGAGCCGGAACGCGTACGCCGCGCAGACCAGCTGGACCGCGAGGACGGCCAGCCAGGCGAGCAGCGACGCCTTGAAGTCGATGAAGATCATCGAGTAGACGGTGAACACGTCGATCAGCGGGGCGAAGACCGGCGTGACGATCTGGAAGATCACCACCAGCGGCATCCCGACCCGGCCGAAGCGGCCCGAGGGGCCCTTGTCGGTCAGGGACTTGCGGTGCTTCCACAGCGCCTGCATGGTCCCGTACGACCAGCGGTAGCGCTGGGACCACAGCTGCTTGAGGGAGCCGGGCGCCTCGGTCCACGCCTTGGCGTGCTCCTGGTAGACGACCCGCCAGCCCTCCCGGTGCATGGCGATGGTGATGTCGGTGTCCTCGGCGAGGGTGTCCTCGCTCATCCCGCCGACCGCGAGCACGGCCTCCCGGCGG
The DNA here is from genome assembly GCF_042728395.1 of Streptomyces sp. NPDC060205. Lineage (NCBI taxonomy): Bacteria > Bacillati > Actinomycetota > Actinomycetes > Kitasatosporales > Streptomycetaceae > Streptomyces > Streptomyces sp. NPDC060205. Next base: position 67,453 of record NZ_JBHWZP010000007.1, on the reverse strand, counting down.
AACGCTCCGATCGCGCCCGGGATGGTGGGCATGCAGCGCAGCAGGTCGTACATGCGGCGGTCGAGGTTGAAGCCCATCACGTACTCGATGTGCTGCCAGGCGCCGATGACCGTGTTGCGGTTGCCGACCTTGGCGTTGCCCGCGACCGCGCCGACTCCGAGGTCGGCGAAGGGCTGGACCAGCTGGCGTACGGTGTCCGCCTCGAAGACGGTGTCGCCGTCCATCATCACGACGATGTCGTGACTGGCGTGGCGCACGCCGTTGTTGAGGGCGGCCGGTTTGCCCGCGTTCTCCTGGCGGACGACGCGCACGTTCGGCATGCCGAGCGCTTCGGCGATCTCCTTGGTGCCGTCCGTGGAACCGTCGTCCACGACGATGATCTCGATCGGATGGGTGCTCCGCGCCAGCGACTTCAGGGTGTTGGCGATGCACTCCTTCTCGTTGTACGCGGGCACGATCACGCTGACCGGCCGGGTGACGGGCTCCCCCCAGCTGAACCGGCGTCTGTTGCGTTTGCGGTAGTGCCTGCGGGCGAGGACCAGCATCATCCCGAAGCGGCCCATGACGGCGACGCCCACGATCGCGAGCCCGGTCGCGAGCCCCGGTACGGTCCACTCGGCGACGGCGACCGCGGCGACGAGCGCCTTGCCCTCGTAGAGGGTGGTGCCGGTGGCGGTGCGGTGGGCGGCCTGGAGCGCGTTGCCGCCCTGGGCTTCCTGGCCCTGCTGCCCCTGGCCTTCCGGCGCCTGACCCTGCCCCTGCTGACCGCCGGGTGCCTCGCCGCCGTTGCCGGGCTGCTCTCCGTCCGCCTGCTGGTTCGCGCCGGCCGCGTCGGCGTCCGCCTGCTGGGTGGCGCCGCTGATGGTGGTGAAGGTGTAGCCCTTCGCCTTCATCTTCTTGATGTACGTGCCGAGCGCGTCGACCGTCTGCGAACGCTCGCCGCCCGCGTCGTGGAAGAGCACCGAGGCGCCCTTGTTCTTCGACGGCGTGGCCCACTTGATGATCTTCGAGACGCCGGGCCGCTTCCAGTCGTCGCTGTCGGTGTCGACGAAGACGCTGGTGTAGCCCTCGGCGCCGAGCTTCTTGTAGACGGGCCAGCTGTAGTTGTCGATGGCGTCCGTCTCCGAGGAGTACGGGGCACGGAACAGCGTCGTCGTGATGCCCGCCGCACCCGCCAGAGCGAGCTGCGTCTGGTCCATCTCCCGCTCGATCCGGGAACTGCTCTGGTACGAGAGATCGACGTGCGTGAAGGTGTGGATGCCGACCTCGTTGCCCTGGTCCACCAGGTCGTTCACGATCGACGGGTAGCGCGAGACCATCGAGCCGACCAGGAAGAACGTACCCGGGACGTCGTTCTCCTCCAGGATCTTCAGGATCTGGGGCGTCCACGTGGGGTTGGGACCGTCGTCGAAGGTGAGCGCGATGGTCTTCTCCGGGACGGACAGGGACCGGGCCTCGCCGTTCCTGAAGGAGAGGATCGGGCCGCCGTCGATGACGGAGTCCGGGACCTCGCTGGAGCTGGCGTCGCTGCGGACGCGCTCGTCGCCGCCGACCTCCGAGCGCAGATAGCCGTCCAGCAGCATCACGCTGGTGAGGGCGAGAAGGAGCAGCAGGGCGAGGATGACGCGCGGTTTCTGCAGCGCCGCTGCCTTGCCCGCGGCCCGTGTCATCCGGGAGGGGGCCCGCCGGCGGCCGCGCGAGGGCGTCGTAGTAGCCATGGGTGTGGGTCCGTTCCGGTCAGTTGGCGGCCGCGGAGGCGGACGCGGACGGGGCGGAGACGGACGCCGAGGGGGCGGCGGTGGGTGCCGCGCCGGTCGCGACGCCCGAGGGCGGGGCGCCGGTGGGCCGCGCGGGCGGACTGCCGGTACCGCCCTGCGGCTGGAGCCCGCCGCCGGGTCCTGAGTTCTGACCGCCGTTCGGACCGCCGCCCCCGAAGGGCAGCAGCGACGACGGAGTGAGCGAGGGGCCCCACCCCATGAATGCCATGCCGAGCACGACCGCGTACCCGATACAGACGACGCCGAGGAGGATGCCGATCCGGCGCAGAAACCTCGCCCTGCGGCCGGAGTTGTCAACGAACACGGGACCGTCCTCAGGCCCGTTGCCGCGTTTGCGGCGGCGGCCGCGCACGGCGGCGCGGGATTCGATGGCAGGCTCGGAATGCATTCCCCGGATATTAGGGAGCCTTTATGTGTCCAAAACTCTGATTCTGTTGTGAGACGGCCATGAGAAACGACCGAGTCTGTCTTTTCCCTGAGAGAATCCCTGATCACAGGACAGGGCGCGGACTGCCGAGAAGATGCCCAATTTCCGCATATACAAGCCCGGTTGGTCCCGTTTGCCGGGCCGTTTCCGTGCGCTTCCCCTGAATGCGCTGTCTTCGTGCGGCGGGTCCGCCCGTGAGACATTTCCCTTTCGGAAACGCGGTTTGTTTCCATCCTGAGACGAGAATCACGAGAGTGGGAGCATGCGCGATGAGGACTTTCCTGAAGCCGGCTGCCGGGCTCGTCTGTGTGATCGCCCTGGCCACCGCGGGGTGTTCCTCGGGGACGGACGACTCCTCCGGCTCGTCCTCCACGAGCCGCCCGCAGAGCAGCCCGTCACCCTCCGGGAGTGCATCGGCCGGCTCGTCGGGCACCGCCTACGCCCCGTACGTCAGCGCCACCACCGCCTCCGACAACGACTCGGCCGGCTCCCCCTCGACGTACAACCTCGCCTTCGTCATCGCGGACGGCAGCGCCTGTACGCCTTCGTGGAACGGCACGACCGCGATCGGCGACTCGGCGGTGAAGTCCCGTATCTCGGCGCTGACGGAGTCGGGCTCGGCCGTGCGGGTCTCCTTCGGCGGGGCGTCCGGGAAGGAGCTGGCCTCGACCTGTGACAGCGCCTCCGAACTGGCCGCCGCTTACGGGAAGGCGCTCGACGCGGCCGGGGCCACGGAGGCCGACTTCGACGTCGAGGGCACGCAGTTGACCGACTCCGCCTCGGTGGCGCTGCGCTCCGAGGCGATCGCGCTGCTGCAGAAGGAGCGCGAGGACCTGTCGGTCACCTTCACGCTGCCCGTCATGCCGTCCGGCCTCGACGACGACAGTGTGGCGCTGCTGGAGTCCGCCAACGACAAGGGTGTCGTGGTCTCCACGATCAACATCATGACCATGAACTACGGCAGTTCGTACGACGAGGACATGGGCGACTACGCGAAGACGTCGGCGCGGGCGGCCCACGACCAGCTGGAGGAGGTCTTCGGGCTGTCGGACGCGGGTGCGTGGAAGGGCCTCGCCCTCACCTCGATGCTGGGCGTCAACGACGTGGACAACGAGACGTTCTCCCTGGCGGACGCGGCGGAGGTGCGGGCGTTCGCGGAGGAGAAGGGGGTCGCGTGGGTGTCGATGTGGTCGACGTTCCGGGACCAGCGGTGTGAAGGGGACGATGCGGGTTCGGACGACGCGGCGACGAATTGCAGTGGGGTGGAGCAGGAGGCGGGGGCGTTCGGCGAGGCGTTCTCGGGGTGAGCCGGGGTCTTGGGGTGGCTGAGCGTGGTTCATCGGGTGCGGGTGCGCTGTGGCTGGTCGCGCAGTTCCCCGCGCCCCTTAAAGGCAAAAGATTGCGCCGTTCCCCGCGCCCCTGAAAGACAAAAGACTGCGCCGTTCCCCGCGCCCCTTGGGTCAGGGGTGGCTGGCGTAGGCGGTCAGGCGGGCGGCGAAATCGGTGGTCAGGGTGCGTAGTTCCTCGGGGGACTCGATGACGAACGGGCAGTCCAGGGAGGCCAGTACCGGGGGGAGCCAGTCGAGGTGTTCCGCACGGAGTCGGACCCGGAGCCAGCCCTCCTCGTCGCTCTGCTCCAGGGTCGCGACGCTCGCGGGGAGGCGGGCGCGGATCTGCTCGGTCGTCCCCTGGATCCGCAGGGCCACCTCGTAGCGGTACTCGGCTGTCGCGAAGCCCGACACCACGCGCTGCGCCGGGTCGAGTCCCTCGGGGAGCTCGAACGACCCCGGCAGCGTCCGCGCGTCCGCGATGCGGTCGAGCCGGAACGTACGGTCCGCACCGCTGTCCGCATCCTGACCTGTGACGTACCACCGGCCCGCGTGGGCCACGATCCCGTAGGCGTGCAGCGTGCGTTCGCTGCGCCGGCCGTCGCCGCCGGTGTATCTCATCGCGACCGGCCGGCAGTGGCTCACCGCGTCGGCGAGGGTGAGCAGGACGTCGGCGTCCGGGGTGTCGAACCCGCCGGGCCGGTCCGTGAAGGCCAGCGAATCCAGGAGCGCGTCGAGCCGTCGTGCCACTCGCTGGGGCAGCACCCGGCGGATCTTCGCCGTCGCCGTCTCACTCGCCGTGTGCCCCGCCGTCACCAGCCCTGTCCTGCGTCCGGCGAGCAGGCCGAGCAGCACGGCCAGCGCCTCGTCGTCGCTGAGCATGAGCGGCGGGAGGCGGTGTCCGGGGCCCAGCCGGTAGCCGCCGTACCGGCCGCGCACCGACTCCACGGGCACGTCGAGGTCGATCAGCTGCCCCACGTACCGCCGCACGGTACGACCGTCGACGCCGAGCCGCTCGGCCAGTTCGGCCACGGTCCGGGTGCCGCCGGACTGGAGCAGTTCCAGGAGGGTCAGTACGCGTCCGGCGGGTTTGGGCATGTGCGCAGCCTAGCGTCGATACCGGGCCGAATCTGTCCTCTATCTGTCCTAGCCTGCGAGACGTACCGCCCCGGCAGCACACCTGAGGAGACCCCCATGAACTTCGTCTCGATCCGCATCATCACCGGCGATGTCGCCCGCCTCGTCGCGTTCTACGAACGGGTTTCGGGACTGAGCGCGGCCTGGGCCAACGACGACTTCGCCGAACTGGCCACGCCCGGCGCCACCCTGGCCATCGCGAGCACCCGCACGGTCCCGCTGTTCGCCCCGGGTTCGGCCCGCCCGGCGGACAACCACAGCGTGATCACCGAGTTCCTCGTCGACGACGTGGACGCCGTTCACAAGAACCTGGCCGAGTACGTCACCGACGTCGTGGCAGAACCCAGGACGATGCCCTGGGGCAACCGCTCCCTCCTGCTCCGAGACCCCGACGGCAACCTCGTCAACTTCTTCACCCCGGTGACCCCGGAAGCCAGGCAGAAGTTCGCAGCCACCACGTGACCCGAGGGGGCCTACGGCCCCCGAAGGGGCGCGGGGAACTGCGCAACCAGCCACGACGCACCCGCAGCCACCACACAGGCCCAACCGGCGGAGCTAACGGCGCCGATGCACAAGCCGCCCCGCACACACCGTCGCCAGACACACCCCGTCCGCGCCGAACACGGCAAGATCGGCCCGCCCCGTCGGCCGGATCACGGGCGGCACGGCACCGGCCGGCACCGCACCGGTCAGCACGACCACGTCCGTACGCTCGGCTGCAGCCCGCAGTTCGGGCGTATCGGCGTACTCCGCCAGCACGGCCACCGCCCCCAGCTTCAGCAGAGCGTGGATGCGCTCGCGGGGCGTGGGCGCGTCCGGTACCGGCCCCAGGTGGACCAGGGCAGGCCCGAGCACTCCGGGCCAAACCCGCACCCGCGCCCCCGGAAACCGCTCCCGCAGCTCGTCCAGGGCTCCCGTCGCTGCGACCCGATCCCCCTCCACCGCAACGGCCCCACCCTTGACGGGACCGGGACCGGGACCGGGACCGGAGCCGGAGTCGTCCCAGCTGTGCCGCAGCTCGTCCGCCGCGTGGATGGTCAGCGCCACCGGACCGAAACCCCTTTGCCGCGGACCTAGTTGGAGGCGAGCAGCTTCAGCTCGGGGTGAGCGGTCCCGCCCTCGATCGCGGTCGACGAGATGTGCGACTGGACCCGGTCGTCGACGGGGTCGTTCGCCGGGTCGTCGTGGACGACCAGGTGCTCGTACGTCGTGGCCCGCTGCGCCGGCACGCGGCCCGCCTTGCGGATCAGGTCGATGATCTCCATGCGGTTCGAGCGGTGCTTGGCACCGGCGGAGGAGACGACGTTCTCCTCCAGCATGATCGAGCCGAGGTCGTCCGCGCCGTAGTGCAGGGACAGCTGGCCGACCTCCTTGCCGGTGGTGAGCCAGGAGCCCTGGATGTGGGCGACGTTGTCCATGAACAGCCGCGCGATGGCGATCATCCGCAGGTACTCGAAGAGCGTGGCCTGCGTACGGCCCTTGAGGTGGTTGTTCTCGGGCTGGTACGTGTACGGGATGAAGGCGCGGAAGCCGCCCGTCCGGTCCTGTACGTCACGGATCATCCGCAGGTGCTCGATGCGCTCGGCGTTGGTCTCGCCGGTGCCCATGAGCATGGTGGACGTGGACTCCACGCCCAGGTTGTGCGCGATCTCCATGATCTCCAGCCAGCGCTCGCCGCTCTCCTTCAGCGGGGCGATGGCCTTGCGGGGACGGGCCGGAAGCAGTTCCGCGCCCGCGCCGGCGAAGGAGTCGAGCCCGGCGGCGTGGATGCGCTCGATCGCCTCCTTCGCGCTGACCTTGGAGATCCGGGCCATGTGCTCGACCTCGCTCGCCCCCAGGCTGTGGATGACGAGCTGCGGGTAGGCGGCCTTGATCGCGGAGAAGTGCTCCTCGTAGTACTCGACACCGAAGTCCGGGTGGTGCCCGCCCTGGAACATGATCTGCGTGCCGCCCAGCTCGACGGTCTCCGCGCAGCGGCGCAGGATGTCGTCGAGGTCGCGCGTCCAGCCCTTGTCGGTGGCCTTCGGCGGGGCGTAGAACGCGCAGAACTTGCACGCCGTGACGCAGACGTTCGTGTAGTTGATGTTCCGCTCGATGATGTACGTCGCGATGTGCTCCGTACCGGCGTACCGGCGGCGGCGTACGGCGTCGGCGGCGGAGCCGAGCGCGTGCAGCGGGGCGTCGCGGTAGAGGTCGAGCGCCTCTTCCGGGGTGATCCGCCCACCCTCGGCGGCACGGTCGAGGACGGACTGGAGGTCGGCCTTCTCGGTCACCGGAGCGGTCCCTTTCATAGGGGTGTGGACGGACTGATCCAGCGTACGCCAGCGGGAACGATCATCCGACGTCAGGCGGTGTTCACCCGAACGGGGGCCTCATCACGCGGCGAACGCCCCGATGAGCAGGCCCACGAAGGCGCCCGCGATCAGGAAGGGGCCGAAGGGGATGGACGTCTTGCGCCCGGCCCTGCGGGCCACGACGAGCCCCATCCCGTACAGCCCGCCGAACAGGAACCCCGCGAACGTGCCGAGCAGCACGGTCCCCCAGCCGTACCAGCCGAGGACGGCGCCGAGGCCGAGGGCGAGTTTCACGTCGCCGAAGCCCATGCCGTTGGGGCTGATGAGGAAGAGGACGAAGTAGCCGCCGCCGAGGGCCAGGGAGCCGTACAGCGCGGTCGGCCAGTCGCCCGCGTGCTCGGGCGCGGCCCACGCGCCCGCGAGCAGCACGAGCGCGGCGCCCGCGAGGGACAGCGTCAGCACGTCCGGCAGGCGCTGGACGCGGAAGTCGACGACGGCGAGGAGGACGCCGAGGGGCGCGAGCAGCAGCCACACCGCCAGCTCGGGCCGGGTACCGGTGGCCGCGGCGAGGGCACCGCACACGAGCGCGGTGGCGAGGGCGACGGGGAGGGTGCCGGGCCCGTAGGTACGCCCGCCGCACTCCCGGCAGCGGGCGAGGCCGATCCAGCCCCCGAACCGTCCGGCGACGGGATGTCCCTCGGGGCACCGGTCCGCCCACGGCTCGTCGGGGGCGACGGAGAAGCGGTACGCGGGGCGGGGCACGAACAGACCGGCGGCGCCGCCCCACAGGACGGCGCCGGCGAGCACCAGCAGGTCGGTCGGCGCGAGGCTGTTCATCCCGCGGCGGCGACGCCGCTGCGCCAGGTCGGCAGCAGCTCGTCGAGAAGCGCCTCGGTGCGCGGCGGCAGCCCGCGCGCGCCGCTGCGGGCCACGAGGTCGGCCGCGAGCCGCTTCAGGCGGTTGCTGTCGCCGGTCGCGTGCGTGGCCCGCAGCAGTTCGTGCCACAGCCGCTCGTCGCCGGGCGCGGAGCCCAGCGCCGCGTCGAGCGCCTCGATCGCCTTCTCGGCGCGGTCCTTCTCCAGGTGGAACGCGGAGAGGGCGAGGCCGATGTCCGCGACGAGCAGCGGCAGCTGGGCGTCGATGATCTCGTGGGTGAGCCAGCCGTACCGCCCCTCGGGCCGCTCGGCCAGCAGCGGACCCCGTACGAGCACCAGCGCGTCGGTGAGCAGCCGGCCGCGCACCGCACGGCTGCCGGCGCCCCGGCCCTGGGTGGCCTCGTGGTAGAGCGAGCGCAGCACGTCGAGGTCGGACACGACGGACTTGGCGAGCTTGAGCCGCCCGGTCGCGTCGGCGGCCAGCCGCGGTGTGCCGTCGGGGTCGGCGCCGAGCCAGGCGCGCAGCCGCTCGACGAGCGCGTCCCGTACGTCGTCGGTGACCCCGCGCGGCCAGAGCGCGGAGGACAGCACCCGCGGGTGCACGCCCTCGCGGTGCAGGAGCAGCAGCGCCAGCGCCTCGTGGAGCAGCGGGCTGCGCTCACCGTCCGGGGTGTCGAGCCCGATGATCTCGTACGGGCCGACGAGCCGCGCGTACACCGCGGGACGCCCCTGTTCGCTGATGTCGACGAGGAACGGCGGTGTCGGGGTGGGCCGGTCGTCGTCGCGCTCGGGGTCGGCGTCGGTGAACAGCTCGACGACGGCCCGCTGCTGGGACACCGGCAGGAGCTGCGCGTCGAGTTCGAGGCCGAGGAGCGGTGCGAGGAGCTTGCCCTCGCTGGTGATCTCCATCTCCCAGGCGGCGCCGGGCAGGTCGCCGGTCCGGGTGCCGACGAGGTAGCCGATGCCCAGCCGGCTGGCGTCGGCGGCCAGTTCGGCGAGCTTGACGGCGTCCTCGGCGGACGGCTCGGCGGCCAGCAGCACGAGGTGCGGGGCCCAACGGGTGTGCTGGGCCGGGCCCGTGCGCCCGGTGAGCACCGAGTCGTGGCCGGCCGCGCCCAGCGCGCCGCGCCGCTGCCGTGTCTCGGCCTCCATGGTCTCCACGAGCGCCTCGATGTCGTCGAGGTGCCGGAGCCGGTTGGGGGCGAGCGGCGTCAGGTCCTCGCCGAAGCCGACGAGGGTGATGGTCATGCGGTCGGACCAGCCGTTGGTCGCCAGCTCGGCGGCCACGGAGGCGAAGACGCCCGCGCGGTCCTGCTCACGGCCGCTCAGCGAGACGATGCCGGGCACCGACTCCAGGTTGAGCAGCAGCCGCGAGTCGTCCATCGTGCCGAGGCTGACGAGCCCGGGGTACGGGGCTGCCGTGTCCACGTCCTCGTACCGCTCGGCGTCGGCGCGGGCCAGCATCCAGAACGTCTGGTCCTGCCCGAGCTGCCACGGCGCGGGCGGCCGGCCGGCCGGCTGGGCGAGCTGCAGATGCAGATCGCCGTTGCCGCCCATCCAGGCCGCGTACACGGTCGGCAGCGGACGGGACTCCCCCGCGAGCGACGCGGCGAGCCCGCGCAACGACCGGTCCAGCAGCCGTACGCCCTCGGGGTCGGCCCCCACCAGCAGCGCGTCCTGCGCGTCGGCGGCGGCGCCGGTGGGCGTGGGCGGCTCCATGCCGCGGCGCCCGCCGACGGCACCGAGCGCGGACTGCCACAGCGCTTGGCGGCGGCGCCGGCCGAGAGCACCGAGGAGACCCGCGGCGAGGAGGGGTGCGCCGAGGAGTGCCTGCGGCAGCCCGAACCCGCTGCCCTCGCCGGCGGCGGGCGCGGCATGCTCCTGCCCGCCCTGCCCGGCCCCCTGCTGAGCGCCCTGGCCGGGGCGCTGCTCGGGAAGACTGATGTGGGCGGTGTCACGGTCGAGGGAACCGGAACCTGTCCCCCCGCCCTGCTGTCCGGGCCTGCCCTGCTCCTGCGCGCCGCCGGTCCTCGCGTAGTCGGAGATCTGCCGCTGGACCTCCGGCGAGACCTTCGGGGCCTCGTCGGGCATCTCGACCAGTTCGCCGCCGCGGGCGTCGCCGGGCATCTCCATGATCCAGCCGGGCCGGATGAGGCTGGCCTCGGACAGCTTCGAACCGTCGGGCTGCGCACGGTCCTTGTTGAGCTGGTAGATCTCCTTGTACCGGCGTCCGTCACCGAGGTGGCGCTCGGCGACCTCCCACAGGGAGTCGTGGTGGCGCCCCTCGGGCGGCTGGATCCGGTAGAACTTCGTGGCGTCCTCGGACACCTGGCCGCTGCCGCTCTCCGCGTGCGCGGCGGCGTCGGCGGCCTGCTCGGCCAGTGCGGCGGCGCTCGCGGCGGTCTGCGCCTGCTGCTGCGCCAGCAGTCCGCCCGGGGTCTGCTGGGCCGCCGCGGCGACGGCGGGCCGCTGGTTGCCCTCCAGCTGCTGGCCCAGCTGCGACAGACCCGGCGTGAAGCTCGCCGCGGCGGCGCCGACCAGCAGCAGCGCGGCGACGAGCTGCCGGGCGAGCAGCTGGCTCGGGCCGGCCCCGGGGACACGGTTCGGCAGTCCGACACCGGACAGCGCGGCCTTCATCTCGACGAGCACGCAGGCGGTGAACTGGGCCCAGGCGAGCCAGACGACCACGGTCAGCACGTTGATGAACGTGCCGACGGTGATCTCCTGCTGGAGCCAGTCCGTCGACGGCGCCCCGGAGGGCAGCGGCCAGCCGATCTGCAGGGCGAGCGCGCCGGGCACGCCGACGAGCAGCACGACCAGGGCGACGAAGGCGAGGAACGCCTTGACGAAGTCCCCCACCGTGCGGCGGCGCCGGGGCAGGGGCTGCGGCGTCCGATTCCTCGGACCCGGCGAGCTTCCCGGCGGGTTGGAAGTGGTACGTCGCGCCATGGCGGGTGTCCTGATGTCGTGTGGGAAGGGAGGGAGAACGGGGGTGTGCTGAGCCTACTTAGATCGTATTGAGCCTGTCGAAGGGTAAGGAGAGGGGGCGAGCCTCCACTGCGCCAGGTTCAGCACCATCTGCCGCCTAAGCCCGATTCGCCCGGTCGGCCGGCTGCCCGACACCACCCGAATCGGTACGGCTTCGCACCTGCCACGGGTGCACCCCTCACGATCCCCACACAATCCCCCGGAGCCGGTGCGCCTCCGCTTCGTATAGTCGGATCGTGCACGGGCATCACCTCGTGCACAGGCGTCAGAACGTGCGCAGGCGTCGGACGGTGCACAGACGCATGTCGCCGAGGCACGGACACGACAGCCGAGGCACGGACACGACAGGGGGACCGCTCATGGGAAAGCCCGACCTCGCGCTGCCGCTCAGTGACCTGGAGGACTACGGCACCCGGCTGCGTGACATCAAGACGCGGATGAACCACACCAAGAAGCTCTTCGAGTCCTACAGGGACGACATCGGCGACGGCGGCGTCTACGACAAGCTGGAGGACTTCGAGTCCAACTGGGAGGACGGCCGCGAGGACATCAACCAGCAGCTCGACGCCCTCGCCCAGATGTCCGAGGCGATCGTGCGCGAGTTCAAGAAGCTCGACGACGACCTCGCGAAGCAGGTGTCCGAGGGTGTGAAGTCCGACGGCAAGGGCGGGAAGAAGGACGGCGGCGCGTAGCCGCCCGCGGGGCGCCGCCCGCCCCGGCGGGCACCCTCCGCGGGGTCACCCCACCTCGTTCTCCGCCACGGCCCGCCCCCGTACCGTCACGTCGCCGCCGTAGAACATGCCGGTGAAGACCGGGGAGTAGGTGAGCTGGACCTCCACCTCCACCTGGTCGGCGTTGGCGGCGACGCAGTTCGTGGCGGCTATGTCGGCGCCGGTCATGCCCATCTCCTGGGCGAAGGCCTTCACGCGGGCGCCGCAGTTCTCGAAGAGGATCGGGGCGCCGCCGCCCTCGTTCTCGTACAGCGCGTCGAGGTCGACGTCCTGGGCCGCGTACCGGGCGGCCTGTTCCGCGATGTCGGCGGCGCGTTCGCGCTTGGAGATGGACAGGCCGCCGTCGATGACGAAGGCCGACAGGGACAGGAACACGAGCGCGAAGATGATGACCGCGCCGGCGCCCGACCCGCGGTCGTCGAGGCGCGCGCGGCGGGCCGCCGCCCACGCGCCCAGGGTGTCCTTCACGCGCACCGTCACGCCTTCCTCTTGAAGGGGTCGAGCGGCGAGGTGAACGACGCGTCGAGGCGGGTCGGTACGTCCAGACCCAGCATCGCGAGCCCCCGCACCTCGCAGCTGACCTCCACGGTGAACAGGTCCGCGTCCTCGAAACCGGCGCTGGTCTTGGTCACCGTCACCGGACCGGCGCAGACGTCCGCCAGGTCGGCGTCCGCGGCCTTCTGCGCCTCCGCCATCGCGGAACCCTGGTCGCGCTGGAGCGAACCCGAGCGGGCCGCGTCCCGGGCCGCCCCGTCCAGTGCCCCACGCCCGTCCACCAGTTGCCCGAACGCCACCAGCACCAGGATGAAGAGGATCATCACCGGCGCGAGGATCACCACCTCCACGGTGGACAGTCCCCGGTCACCGAGGTCGGCGCCGCGCGAAAGCAGTCGCCTCACCACTGCGCGCATCTAGTTCCCGTCATCCTCGACGAACCGCTCCACCGGTCCCACCGACTGCGCGTGCACGGTCAGATCGAGCCCGGGGAACACCGACGGCACCTTCGCCGTGATCTCCACCCCGACCGAGTCCGGGTCCGGCTGGAGCAGCTTCACGTCCGGCCCGAGCACCAACTGCGGCCCCAGCTGCGCGATGTAGCTGTCCACGACGTCCCGTGCCTCGCCGCGCCACGCGCCCGGCGACTCGTCGGCCGTGGCCCGGGCCTTGCGCGCGCCGGCCTGGGCCGCGGCCTGGGCCACGTGGTCGGCGAAGAAGTACAGCGCGAACTGCACCGTCGCGAAGATCATGAAGAAGAGGACCGGCGTGAGCAGCACGAACTCGATCGCGGTCATGCCGGAGTCGCCGCGGGCGGAGGCGGCCTCCACCCGGCGGCGTACCCAGCGGACCAGGCGTCGTGCGGTCACCAGCAACCCCGTGTACGAGAGAGAAGGGACAGTCGCGGGAATCAGCAGGTGCTGCCCGCGTCCGCGCCCTTGATGCAGTCGCCGACCTTGTTGGCACCGTCGCTGAGCGCGGCGTTGATGATCGCGGCGACCACACCGACGATCGCCACGACGACCGCCGAGATGATGACCCACTCCACCGCGGACGCACCGCGGTCGAGTTCGCCGGAGCGGGCGCGCTGCACCCGGCCCTGGAGGAAGGTGATCAGGAAGTCCACCCCCGGGATCCCGGTGCTGTAGTTCCGTCCGTTCATGGTGAGTTGTCCTCTCGAAACAGTTCACGACAGTGCAGGGCAGTTCACGGATGCAGTTGTTGGCGGAGGCGGTCGCCGGGCTCAGACCTGGAACACGCGCATCGCCGCCGGGAAGATCAGGAAGACCAGGAAACCGGCGCAGAGCAGCAGCTGCGCCACGAGCATCGACTGCGACTTCTCCCCGGCGCTGCCCTCGATCTCGGCGAGTTCGCGGTGCCGCATCGTCTCGGCGCGCGAGGCGAGCGACTCGCGCACCTTCGCGCCGTCGTCGGCGACCAGCGCCAGCGAGGCCGACAGGTCCTTCAGCTCCTCGACGCCGATCTCCTCCCCCAGCGACCCGAGGGCCTGCCACTGGCTGATGCCGGTGATCCGGGCGTCCGCGAGCGCGTTGCGGATGCGCTGCGTGGCCCAGCCGTCGGAGACCTCGGCCGCCGCCATCAGCGCCTCGGGCAGACCGCGCCCGCCCGCCAGGCTCATGGACACCAGGTCGAGGTACGCGCCGATCACGCGCCGCAGGTCGCGCCGCTTCTCGGCCGCGTCCCGCCGCACTTCGAGGTCGGGCAGGAAGAAGAAGACGATCGCGAAGAGCAGGGCGAGCCAGACCGGGATGGCGGGGCTGCGGCCGAAGCCGAGCGTCCAGACCACCGCGAACATGAGCGGCCCGAAGAACACTCCCGCGGCTCCCAGCAGCACCTTCGTCGCGAGGAAGTTCTCCCAGCTCCGGTCGAGCACCGCGAGGTCGGCCCGCAGCGAGCGCAGTTCCCAGCCCTGCTGCAGGTACAGCTCGGCGACGCGCTGTCCGACCCGGGCCCGTACGCCGCCGAGCCGTCCGCCGTCGTCGTCGGAGGTGCGGTGCGCGGACTCGTACGCCGCTCCCCGCGCCCTCATCGCGTCGATGCGGGCGACCTGGGCGACGGCGCTGCGCTTGGCGGGCATCAGGGCGCGGACCAGGACGTAGAGGCCCAGGCCCAGGACGGCACCGACCAGGACGGGCAGGGTCAGGGTCGAGCTCATCGGCGTACCCCCTCCTCCGGCGACGACAGCGGCAGCGACTGCTGCGGGGACGGCGGCTGGGAGCCGGGAGCGGTGCGGGGGCGGACGAACTGGACCGCCGACTCGTCGCGCACCAGGAACCGCTCCGGCGTCTCGATCGTCGACAGCTTGCGCAGCCACCAGAAGCCGAGAGCGAACAGACCGCAGACACACGCGAGTACGAGCTGGCCGACGGCCGTTCCGTACGGCTCGACGAACTCGCGGTTGAAGATGGACAGGCCGAGCACGAAGGCGATCGACACGGCCACGACGATCTGCACCGAGCGGCGGGTCGAGGCGCGCTGGGCCATCACGCGCTGGCGCATGTCGACCTCTTCGCGGGCCGACTTGGCGAGCGCGCCGAGGACCTGGCGCAGACCCGGGCCGCGCAGCCGCGCGTTGAGGATGAGCGCGGCCACGATGATGTCGGCGGACGCGTCGTCGATCTCGTCGGCGAGCTGCTGCAGGGCTTCGGGCAGCGGCGTACGGGAGCGCAGCCGGTCGACGAGGGCGTCGAGGTGCGGGCGCAGGACCGGTGCGGCGGCGCGGGCGGAGGCGGGGATGGCCTGTTCGAGGCCGACCGCGCCCGCGATGGTGTCGCGCAGCGACTCGGTCCAGGAGGCGAGGGCCTCCACGCGCTTCATGGCGGCCTTCTCCTCGGAGGCGCCGCCGAAGAGCTTGTCCCAGAAGAAGACGAGGACGGCGGTCGCGATTCCGGCGACGGCCCACCGGGTGAGGAGCAGCACGACGATGCCGGCGATGGCGGCGATCGAGCCGCGCCGGCCGGCGAACCGTACGAGCTCGGAGGCCCGTTCGCTCGCCTTCTGCTTCTCGTGCTCGGGCTTGGCGGGCAGGCCGCGGACCGCGACGGCGAGCAGGGCGAGGCCGCCGCCCACCGCGATCCCGCACGCGAGCGCGTACAGGACGGTCGTGGAGAACAGCCCGCCCATGGAGCCGAGCGAGTCGAGAGCGGCCAGCGTCATGCTCGGCCGCCCCGTGGTCATGGCCGGTGTCATGGTCGGTTCTTGCATGGTCAGGTCACCCCCAGTTCCCGCCGGGCAGGCGATAGCCGTACTGGATCAGGTCTTCGAGGCAGGCGATGGGGGCGTGCGGCAGGACCCGGCCGTCCGGGGTCTCGGCGAACACCTCGCTGGACAGGACGCGTCCGTCGACGCCGTTGACCTCGCGGATCGAGGTCACCACGCGCTGGAGCCGGCCGCCCGACTCGTAGTTGTTGCGGCGCTGGACGAAGACCACGAAGTTCACCGCGCCCGCGACGAGCATCTGGCTGGCCTCGATGGGCAGGCGTTCGGTGGCCTGGAGCGCGTAGGTGGAGATGCGGTTGAACACCTCGTGGGAGCTGTTGGCGTGGATCGTGGACAGCGAACCGTCGTTGCCCTGCGACATCGCGTTCAGCATGGTCACGATCTCGTCGCCGAGGACCTCGCCGACGATGACGCGCGAGGGGTTCATACGCAGCGACCGCCGGACCAGTTCGGCCATCGAGATCATGCCCTGGCCCTCGGAGTTGGGCAGCCGCTCCTCGAACGCCACGACGTTCGGGTGCAGATCGGTGAAGGTGTCGAGGCCCAGTTCCAGGGCGCGCTCGACGGTGATGAGGCGTTCCTGCGGCGGGATCTCGTTGGCGAGCGCGCGCAGGAGGGTCGTCTTCCCGGCGTTGGTGGCGCCCGCGATCATGATGTTCTTGCGGGCCCGGACCGCGCAGGCGAGGAAGTGCCCGACCTCGGGGGTGAGCGTGCCGTTGCCGACGAGGTCCGACATGAAGACCTTGCCCATGCGGGCACGGCGGATGGACAGCGCGGGTCTGCGGGTCACGTCCATGACGGCGGACAGTCGCGAACCGTCCGGCAGCCGCAGGTCGAGCTGCGGGTTCGCGGAGTCGAAGGGCCGGGAGGACAGACCCGAGTACGCGCCGAGGATCTGGATCAGCTCGATGAGCTCCTCGTCGGTCTCGGCGACCGGGTCGGCCCTGATTTCCTCGCCGTTGGCGTAGCCGACGAAGACCTGGTCGTAGCCGTTGATGTCGATGTTCTCGACCTCGGGGTTGTCCAGCAGGGGCTGCAGGCGGCCGACCCCGAAGAGCGCGGCGTGCACGGCGGCGGCGTACTGCTCCTCGGTCTCGGCGTCCAGCGGCGTACGCCCGGAGTTGATCTCCGTGCGGGCGTAGTCCTCCAGGATCTGGGCGATGACCGCGCGGGCGTACTGCCGCTCGTCCTCGTTGGACATCGGCGTGACGCCGGAGACCTGGTCGAGGCGGCGCTGCTCGGCGATCCGGTCACCGGCGTCCTGCCGGAACCGCTTGACGAGCTGATGGTCGACGGCGGTCATCGGCCGGCTCCGGCGGCGGGCTGCCCGTGGGGACCGCCCGCCGGTACGGACCAGGCCGCGCCGAACTGCTGGTAGAGGTCCGAGGTCACCTTGCGCGCGGAGCGGATGAGCAGCGACTTGTCGAGCCGTCCCCGCTTGCGGCCGGCCAGCTGGTCGGCGCCGGTGGCGTCCGCGGCGATCGTGCCGACGACGCGGGCGCCGGTCTGCGAGGCCATCAGCATGTCGTTGACCTGGTGGACGATCTTGGCGGAGTCGCCCGGGTCGGTGATCAGCACGACACCGATGAGGGGTGTGCCGAGCGCTCCCGCGCCACGCGGCCCGCCGTGCAGCTTGACGGTGAGCGCGGCGGCCCGGTCGCGCACCCGCGCGATGGCCTCCGGCTCGGTGCGCGACACCAGCAGGACGAGCGCGGCCTGCGCGAACATCTCGACGGCCGGGGACTCCCCGCTGATCCGTCCGCAGTCCGCGATGACGTCGGCGGGCGCGTGCTCGGAGTCGGCGAGCTGCGCGAAGGCCCGGCCGAGGGTGGGCCACAGACCGGCGAGCCCGGCCGCCTGCTCGGCGTGCGCGAGCCCGACGAGCACGTCGAGCCCACCGCTCAACGGCTGCACGTGGTCCCAGATCTGGTCCGGTACGAGTCCGCGGCGGGCCGTGGCGGCTATGGACAGCATGCCGGTGTTCGGGTTCAGCGGTCCGCCGTGGGCCGCGGCGCTGCGGTACACGAGGTCGCCGCCGGCCGGGTCGGTCTCGGCGAGCAGCACGCGGCGCGGCCAGACCGCCGCGAGGGCGACGGCCGTCGTGGTGACGCCGGGGGAGCCTTTGTCCGCGGCGAGGGCGATGAGGGCCATGGTGTGTGTGACTCTCCGCCGCTAGTTGCCGGGGACCTTGACGAGGGCGACCGCGTTCGCCGCGGCGGCGCGGGTCAGCGCGGCGGCGTCGCTCTCGTCGACGGTCACGGTCACGCGCTGGTTGGTGCTGCTGATGGTGCTGTCGCCGCTGCCGTTCGGCACCTTGGTGACGCGGGCGTCCTCGACGATCGGGGTGTCGGCGGAACCCGTGGAACCGGTGGCGCCGGAGCCCGTCTTGTCGTCCGAACCGGAGTTCGAGGAGGCGTTGTTGCCGACCTGGTAGGCGGCCACGAGGTCACCGACCTCGATGCCCTCCGGGTACTGCCCCTCCTTGAGGGAGAGACCGACCACGGCCTTGCCGTCCGGGACGCTGGCCTCGGTGCCGAACATCTGGCCGATGACGAGGGTGCCCGCGTAGATCGTGGACTTGGCCTTGAGCTTCTTGAGGGTGTCGATCTGGTTCCACTTGACGTAGTTGACCCCGGCGTCGTCGGCCACCAGCACCGATTCCACCTTGCCGCCCACGGACTCACCGGCCTGGATGTCGCCGGTCACCTTGACGACCTCGATGCGGTCGCCGGCGCGCAGTACGAGCATGGTCGCCCCGAGCGCGCCCACGAGGATCAGCAGCACCGCGAGGGCGGCCAGTGCGGGTTTGCGCTCGCGAGGCGGCGAGGGAAGGCGCTCCCCCATCGTCGGCTGAACCGGCGCGGAGGAACGGTTGTTGCCCGCCCCCGTACGCTCTTGGATCTTCACGCAACCGCTCCCCGTACACCCAAGAAGGTTTTCGTCATTCAGGACACTTGGCACACTTGACGCACTGGGCTCTCACCGGGCGTATCGCCCGACCTGGTCGGATAGCCGTCGAAATGCTGCCGAATAGCCATGGCCGGAACGCGTGTCAAGTCACCGCACCGTATCAGCAGCACATAAGCCCCTCAAGGCACGACCACGACCGCGAACCCCGCACACCACGACGTTGTCCACGCGCAACGCGGGGCGTTCGGTTCCCGCCCACGGAAGGTACCGCGCACGGGCTCACCCCCCACCCCACCGCTGTGCACCAGCGAATCACCCGCTTCCGCCCCGCCGGGTATCGGTCACGCTGTGTCCATGGTCCCTGCACGACATGCTCACGGGAGGGGTGCGGGGGCCGTGGGACGATCTTCAGCCAGGGGTGGACGGCGGGTGGCCGTCGGTGACGGGGAGTTGGTGTGCGGTGACGGGACTTCTGCCCGTGAGTGGTGCGGCCCTGTCCGCGGATCCCCGGCTCCTCGCCTCCGTCCGGGATGTCGGCAGCCGCCCGGGTATCGACTTCGACTACACGGACGACGCGGCGACGGCGGCCCTCCTGGAGCACCACCGGCGCACGGTGGCCGCCGCGGAACACGGCCCCGCGATGTGGCTGGGCGCGCTGTTGCTGGTGGCAGCCGTCGTATGGCCGTTCGCGGGCTCGGCGGCGCCCGCCCTCGACGGCCGCCCGGAGCTGGCGTACGGCCCGGCGGGC
Source organism: Streptomyces sp. NPDC060205 (assembly GCF_042728395.1). Lineage (NCBI taxonomy): Bacteria > Bacillati > Actinomycetota > Actinomycetes > Kitasatosporales > Streptomycetaceae > Streptomyces > Streptomyces sp. NPDC060205. The sequence goes on along the minus strand of NZ_JBHWZP010000007.1, from coordinate 48,502 downwards.
CCGCTGTTCGTGACGGCCGTGGCATGCCTGACATACGTACGACGCCGCTGGAAGCGCAAGCTGCTGCACCCGCGACTGACGGGCTACCGCCATGTCCTGGGCCTGGCGCGAGCCCACGGCGTCCCGCTGACGCACGTCCCCCGCTGGCTGGTGGGCCGCCCGCTGAGCGGCGACCGGGAGACGGTACCGATTCCGGCGTACGGGGAGGTGGCGCCCGCCGGCGAATCGTCGCCCGAAGAGGTGAAGCCGCCATCGTCGACGCCCCCTCCCCCGCCGGAGCCGCAGGCCGTCGCAACTCCCGCACCCGCACCGGCTCCCGTGCCCGTGCCCGTGCCCGTGCCAGCGAAGCCGGCGGCGGTCGCGGCGTACGAGGCGATGGCGGACGAGGGCGGCTGGCACGACGAGACGGGCTGCCTGCTGCTCCTCGCGGCCATCGGCGGCGCGGCCTGGGCCTACTCCGAGGAGAACCCCGCCGGCTACCTGGCCGCGACCCTCGCCACCGCCCTCGCACTGACGACGTGGCTGGCAGGAGCGAAACAGGGCCGCGAACGCCAACGCCTGCGGGAAGCGGCACTGGAGTACGTACGGACCCTCACAGCGGCCCAGTCGACGGGCACGCCGGTACCGGAACTCTCGGCGCCGCTGCGCGCCCTGCTGGAGGAGGAAGCAGCGAAGAACCGGGGCTGACCGGCCCCGGGAGCACATCACTCCAGATCCCACCCGGCCAGCTCGGCCACGGAGACAGTGGCGCCCCTGAACTCATCACGTACGGGGGCACAAGACGCACGGAGACTTCCGAGAAACGCCCTGTCGAAATGCGGGTCGGCCCGATCGCCGCCCCTTAGATCCCGTACGGATGCGACGAAAGCATCCTGGGCCGCCTGCTCCAGCCGTTGCAGCCGACCGGTCTTCTCGTCCTCACCGGCCCGGGTGACGACGGCCTCGCTGCCACCGAGCTTGAAGTCGAAGCTGCCCAGAATCGTTTCGAGGACCTGCCCCGACATCTCGGCCCGGACCGGATTCGGGTTCAGGTGGACCGCGATGGCGTTGACGGCAAGCATCGCGGACTGCACGACGGAGAAACCCCGGCTGCCCGGGTCGTCGGCGTCGATCGCTTCCGTCCGGCCCTCGAACTCCCCGAGGATCTCAATCAGCTCGTCCTCGTCGGCCTCTCCGAGGGGCGCCCGCCAGGCGATCTCAAGGGAGTGGGAGAACCACGCGGCATCCTCCTGATCGGCCAGCGTGACGAAAACACCGCTTGCCCGCTCCGCACACCCCAGGCAGAACCCCACCAGGAACTGACCGGGGATGTCACGCAGTGCCGAGTAGGTCTCCCCATTGCGCACCAAGCTGCTCTCCTCACTGCATCGCCCTGTTCACGGCTGCCAGTTCCCGTTCGAGAAGCGACAGGAAACCCGCCCGGTCCGAGGCGACGACCTCGGGCGGGACAGCCCCTGCTGTGTAGAGGCGTGCCTCGACCCTCGAAGGGGGCAGGCGATACACGGTCGATCCGTCGATGGCACTCAGCGCGAACAGCGCACCTCCGCCGTCGGATCCGAAGACGACGACGGAGTCCTCGCGCGGGCCGACGATCCGCGTGGGAAGGTCTCCACACAACCCGGCCACTGTCTGCCCTTCCGGGTGTACGAAAAAGCCCGAGCCGACGTCCGGAAGGCTGACCTGCTCCACGCGACGGTAGAAGGTGACCAGATCATCGGGTAGGCCTTCCACGGCGGCTGAACTCGCGGCGCGCGTGACGCAGTTCTCGTCCGGCGGGTAGCCGAACGCGGACGCGAACCGCCCCATGTGGGTCGAGCACAGCGCGTCCATGCGCGCGGCCCATCCGCAGATCCACTCACCGGTGACGGTCACGGCAGCATCAGCCGCGGCAGGCGCGGTAGATGCGACCAAAGGCCTCAGAGCCATTCGCCCTCATCGTCGGCAGCCTCGTCCCTGCCGTCTTCGCGCAGCACGACGACCAGTTGCACGGGAGTATCCGTGTCGTCCTGTTTCACTCCGGCCAGCACGACCTTGTCCGCGACTCCCCACGCGGAGTGCTCGATGAAGTCCGCGCCACCGGTCAGGTCCTCGTCGTCGGAGGCTTCGAGGCGGGGCCCGAGCTCTCCGGAAAGCAGTCGCTCCACGACAGGCGGCAGTTCGGCGACAGCGGCGTCGTACAACTCGTCCATGTACGCATCGAGGTCAAGCCGCTCCTCGTCGACCTCGCGGTACCAGAGCGTGAACTCCACTTCCACGGACGGCCCGTCACCCTGAATCCACGCGGCGGCGCCATCACGACTCCACGTGGTCGCCCAGTCCTTCGCCGGATTCCTGCGCTCCCCCGCCCAGCCGCAGTCGACGAGAACCGACTCCACGGCCTGCCCGGTGAGCTGGCCGAGGTCGGACATCCGACTCAGTTCGGCACTCAAGTCAAGCATCAACCCCTTACTCTTCAAGCAAATCACGAATATATTCCCCAAGGGAGGCGGGAATTCTTGAGCGGTCAATCTCACGCAGATATTCCAAATGCTCATCTGCTGCCCTTTCACGCAGCTGTGGGTCTTGCTGCGTTGTGCGCCGGACAAGGCTGCCGAAGATTTCCGAGTCCGTGTTCTCCGACCCGCCCTACTCCGCGAAGCGGAACGTCGACGTGATGGCGTCGAAGATGTCGAAGAACGAGTCGGCGAGGTCGAGCACCTGGCTGCTTCCGGCGACGAGGGCGACCTTGCCCTCCTGGCCGGGGACGGGGATGAACGTTTGCATCAGCACGGCGCGGATGGTGCGCTTGAGGGCGTCGTCCGGTACGGGGATGTCCTCGATGCCGTACGTCCGCGCGGCCGGGCCCACGTCAGGGATGTCGACCGTGGTCACCTTGCGCCACGCGTCGCCCTCCTTCTTGGCCTCGCGCACGGCGAGCTGGGCCGCCATGACCTGCGGGTCGGTGGAGAGGGGCTCGCCGTCCTTCGTACGGCCGCCGACGAGGGAGACGGTGATCGACCCGGTGATCGGGGTGTCGCCACCGAAGCTCTCGGCCATGCAGCCGCAGTACAGCGCGCCGGACTTCCAGGCGTCCGCCGCGGCCTTTTGCAGGAAGGCGGTGTACGTGTCCTTGTACTTGCGCACCTCGGGCTGCTGCCGCACGCGTTCGTCGACCATGCGCCGGATCGAGTCGCCCCGCGACTCGGGCCGCACGTCGAACTCCCACCACGACTCCGGCACCTTGATCCGAAATCCACCGCGTTCGATGGTGAGCGTTTCCATGTAGCGGGCCATGTCGGCTGTACTCCCCCGGTCGGGCATGACGGTCACGAAGTCTGCGAAGGCCACGACGCGAACTGACGTTCGCGACCCGGGGAGAGCCTACGAGGTCGCGTGCCGGTCCGGACCCGGCCCCGGCGACGTACCGGGCGAAGTGTCAGAGTGAAGCGAGGTCCGGGGCCCCGGACCGTCGGCCGCGAACCCGAGGATGCGTGCGCACGAGGATGGACTATTGGCAGCCCGGTCCGGGAGAGATCCTGCTGACCCGTACCCCGGTCACCTTCGCCTCGGGTGCCGCCATGCGCGTCAGAGGCATGCGGTGGTTCCGCGACACCGAGCGCAATGACATCCAGAACGAGCTGCCGGGCTGGCCCGCAGGTCGGGGGTACGCGGCCCGTTCGGATGGCGGCGCGCTGGGGCTTGGCATTCTCAGGACTGTCGCGCTCACCTTGGGCAACCTCGTCGTGGGCGTCATCAGCTCCTTCGGAGGACTGACCGTGGACCGGAGCCCAAGCTCGAACCGTACCGACGACCGCGTCGACGAGATCGACGACTTCCCCGTGATGTGGGCCGCTCCCGGCACCGTCGCCCGTACTCTCCCCTGGCAGCTGGACCCGGGTCGCGCGAAGCAGAAGCACTACCGCACCCACGCGATCGTCACCGACCGCCGTCTGGTCGTCGTGGGCCTGCCCTTCGAGGAGAGGAACTCTGAAACCGTCGAGGACGAGGTGCTGTGGGAGACCCCGCTGTCCGCCATCGGCACGATCGAGCGACGGAACTTCAAGGGCAGCCACGACGTGAAGATCGTCTTCGCCGACGGTTCCTGGTGCCGGCTCAACAGCTTCAGGCGCGAGGGCCTCACCCGCCACATCGTCGACCAGCCCGACCTCGTACCGCTGGACTCGCTCACGCCGGCCCAGCGCAAGACGGCCGAAGCCTTCGTGGCCGCGCGGGCACCGGATGCCGGAGCTCCGGTGATCACTCGCAACCTGTGCGGCTGCTACCGGGTGGCCGCGGTCGCGCCGAGCACCGCTCACGGGTTCTTCGGAATCTCCGAGCGGGACGTACTCATCGACGCCGAAGGCACTGAGGTCGAGCCCGTCAAGTACCACTGGGAGGACTACTCGCCCGACGAACAGGAGGAGCTGCGGAGGTTGCGCCACTTCCCGCCCTCCGCGCTCGGCGGTTCGCCGAAGTAGGCCAACGACGCCCTCGGCCCGGACGGTCAGCCCTGTGCGGCGGGGATTCTCGTCTCCGCCGGTGTGATGCCCGACAGGTCTCGGGCCGTGACGCTGTTGCGGTCGCGGACCGAGCGGCCCAGCGCGTACTGCGGCCACAGGCCCGCCGCCACGCGGCGGCTGCGTTCGCTCCATTCGCGGGCCGGGGCGCTGCTCGCCTTGTAGTAGTTGAGGGCGTAGCCGCCCGTGTGGATCCGCAGCAGGCAGAAACCGCCCGGATACTCCTTCACGGCGCCCACCTCCTGGAGGGTGACGTGCCGCGCCTGCGGGAGGAGCGTGCGTTTGTTGCGGTGGGTGTGGCCCGCGTGGTGGAGGAAGACGCCGGGGGCGGCGGCATACGTGTCGAGGATCGCGCGGGCCTGGCGGCGGTTGAGGCGTTGTCCGCTCGTCACGGGGAACGGCGAGTTGCGTACGGTCAGCGGGTGGTGGCCGAAGACCACGGTGGGCTGGTCCTTGTGCGCCCGCACGTCGGCCCGGAACCAGGCGAGTTGCTCGTCGGAGAGCCCGCCCGACCCGGCCCCGTTCCCTCTCTTCTCGTACGTGTCCAGCCCGAGGATGCGCAGGCCGCCGAGGTCTCGGGAGAAGTAGGCGGCCTCCCCGTCGGGCCCGCCGTCGGTGGGGAATGCCTCCAGGAAGGTGTCCCCCCGCTCCCCGTGGTGCGGGCCCTGCCGGCCGCGGCGGTCGTGGTTTCCGCGTACGACGAAATAGTCCTGGCCATGCGAACCGAAACCGTCCAGCAGCCGGCGAGCCTCCGCCAGGTCCCGCGGCACTCCGCCGGCGGATATGTCCCCCGCGGCCAGCAGATGGCGGGCACCGCGCCGGTGCGCCTCCTCGACCAGTGCCCTGCCCATGATCTCGGGGTACGGGCCGAGGCCGAGCCGCTGCGAGATGCCGCGCATCAACGGCATGCCCGTCACCAGTCCGGCGGTGGTCTCGCCGAGGTGCAGGTCGTTGCAGAGGGCGATCGACAACAGGTGGCGGCCGGGCGGGGGTTGGGGCGTGGTGAAGGAGTACGGGCCCGCGCGGGTGCCGAAGCCGTGGAGCGAGGTGCCGACGGCGTTGCCGCTCACCAGGTGCAGCGGGGTGGGCGTGGCCGCCGATCCGCGCGAACGGGCCTGGTAGTAGTACGTCTGGCCGGGTTCGAGGTCCGTCAGTTCCACGTAGTGGTGTGCGGTGTCGCGGCCTTCGGAGGCGGTCCGGTTCAGGTGGGCGGGGTGGGTGCCGTAGACGACCTCGCCCTCCGACTCCACACCGGTGTACCAGGTGATGACGGCCCGGTCCTCGGTGAGCGTCACGAGTTCCAGATTGACGGCGGACGCGGCGTCGGGGGGACGGGCCGCGGAGTGGAGGAGGGTCCGAAGGAGGGCGTGCGGGGCGGTGAGGCAGCATGGCATGCCTGTTTTGTGCCCACGTGCGGTGAACGCGAACTCCTACGGCTCCCTTACGGCTCCTGGCCGTCGTCTGTCGTCTCGGGGTACGCGACGAAGGTGCCCTTGGCGGGGAGGGTCACCACCAGGCCGCGTTCGCGGAGTTCGCGCGTCGCCCGGCGAGCGGTCAGGTGCGCGACGCCGTACTCCTCCGCCAGGTCACGCTCACCCGGCAGCCGTGCCCCTGGTGACAGTTCGCCAGAACGGATGCGGGCCTCGATGTGATCCGCCATCTGCATGTAGACGTAAGCAATTTTCGTCGGGTCGATCGGCGACTGCCCTGACTCTGCTGTCATATCGAACAACGTACGACAGCAGGGAACTGCACGGCTCCTTGGAGCACTGCAAACCGCTATACACCTCCCAGCTGCACCCTGTAGCGTGCCTGTTACTCTAAGCACCCCGGCGACGGCGGTAACCGTCCCGGGGCTGTGGCCAACGCTTGCAAGGAGCGTCAACGTGCTGAACCTTACTCTCCGCCTCCTCGCCTGGGTGCTGAGCCTGTGCACCCCGAGGCCGCACGGCCGTCACCGACTGGGAGCCCTCCCACCCCTCCGGTTCATCCCGGTCCCGCCGCCCCGCCTCACCTCGGTCCGCAGCCGCCGCGCAGCGGAACACGGCATTCACGGCGTCCCGGTGGCCGCCCGATGACGCGCCCCGCGGTGCGGATGTGCGCACGCTGCCACCGGGTGACGGCCCAGCCGGTACTGGTCCACGAGGTGCACGCGGCGACGGGACCCGGCTTCAACGTCTACGCGTGCCCGGAGTGCGCGGACCAGTACCCGCCCATGACGGACGTACTGGAACTCACGCAACCCCCTCCCCCTCACCGGAGTGCGCGCCTCACCCTGCGCGTCTACACGGTTGACGCACAGGGTGCCGTGACCGGGGAGCGGAGCAGGGTCGAGATCCGGACCGGCGGAGGAGCCGGGCCACTGCCGCCGCCACTGCCGCGGACGTCGGCGTACCCGCCGTGCGGGTGCCCGCGCTGCCGGACGCCGGAGCGCGGCGCGGCCCAGCAGAACTGAGGCGGGTCTCGGGCCCCGGGCCCCGGACGCAGGTCGGCGTCCGGGGCACGAGGCACATGTCGGGTCAGATCCGGGGGCATGTCCGGGTCCGCTGTGCACTCAGACACGATCGGGTCACTTACACCATCGGCTTGCCCCGATTCCTCCAGGTCCGACCGGCCGCGTGGGGAAGTTCGCGGTAGCGAAACCGTTTGCCCCACAGATACCGTCGTGGCTCTGGAATGCATCAAAATCTCACGGGGGTTCACTGTGAAGCGCCGCTCTTTGCCCGTTGCTGCCGCGCTCGCCGCGACCGCAGCCCTGTTGCTCACGGCGTGCGGCGGCGGGGACGACAAGTCCAGCGACAACGACAAGATCGCGGGCGCCGACCAGGGTTCGAAGAAGCCGACGAAGTCGGCGGAGCCGGCGGGGGCGGCAGAGGACAGCCCCGACGGGGTGGACGTGTCCCTGCCCAAGGACATGAACCTGGTCTTCGACTGGGAGAAGCCGAAGGCGAAGAACGAGGCGGCGGCTATGGATGATGCCGCGAACTATGTCCGCGCGATCTACCGCGGCATCGACAAGGGCACGACGAAGGACGCGGCCGTCACCACGTACTCCACCGGTGAGGGCCTGACCTACGCGAAGACGCAGATCGACAGGAGGGTCGACGGCGGCTGGACAGCCACTGGCACCCGGCGCCACTACCAGGCCGCCACCCGGTCCGCCGCGAACGGCAACTCGGTGGAGGTCGCGTTCTGCGTGGACTCGAACAAGTTCTACAGCGAAGAAATCAAGACCGGGAAGGTCCTCAAGACCAAGCCCAGCATCGACGGCTTCGACTACTTCAAGATCATCATGGTCAAGTTCCCCACCGGTGAAGGCCTGTGGCAGGCGTCCAAGGTGCTCGTCGAGACGAAGGCGGCGAAGTGCCAGTGAACACACCACGGCGTACGCCCCTCAGCATCAGCACGGTTGCGCTGGCACTGACTCTCGGCACGCTCACGCTCGGAACACCGGCCAGTGCGACGGAGACGCCGAGCAATAGTGGGGACACCAAGACGGATCAGAAGGGCGGCGGCGACGGCAAAAGCATCTACGCCGCCGCCAGCATCCAGTACTCCGGAGCCGTGACGAAGAGCGGCGGCGCCGGAAACGTCGCCTCCGCCGACGTCAACTGGACGCCCCCGCCCTGCTGGTACGCCCCCTACATGGGCGCCAAGGACTTCAAGAAGAAGATGTCCGGCGACATCGACAAGTGGCAGAACGACCCCGCCATCACAGGAACCGCGGGCTCGGCCATCGGTGAGATGCAACGCCACTACGAGGACGACTACGGCTGGACCGACACCCCCGGCTACAAGGACTACAACGTCGACAAGGACGGCGAGGGGATGTTCTGGGCCGGCGTCGAGAACCCGAACGAGCCGGACTACCTCAAGCGCACCGCGTGCAGCGAACTCCCCTTCTGGGTCGAGAACGGCGAGGCCCCGCCCGCGCGGTACGAGCAGGCCATCACTCCGGAGATGCTGGCGGCACTCGCGTACCAGCACATGGAACTGCCCGGCACCAAGGTGACGCTCGCCCCCGAGGCGATCACCAAAGTGAATCTGCCGACGTGGGCATGGCTGGACGAGGCCGTGTTCGACGAGGTCCAGGCAACGGCGGCGATCAACGTCCCCGGCTTCAACATCCAGGCGACCACGACGGCGAAGCCGAAGTCGTTGACGCTGAGCCCGGGCACGGCGGACGCCACGACGATCCCGGCGAACGGCGGCTGCCCCATAGTCGACGGCAAGATCGGCGAGCCCTACGCCAAGGGCAAGGCCGGGGAGACGCCGCCCTGCGGGATCATCTACCGCCGCTCCTCCGGCGGCGAGACGCTCCCCCTCAAGGCAGCCCTCACCTGGGAGATCAGCTGGACGGGCACGGGCCAGGCGGGAGCGATCGGCATGCCGGACGGCACGATCGAGGCCACGCAGAACATCACGGTGGAGGAGATCCAGTCGGTGAACCGCTGACTCTTCTCCACCGTCCGTCCCCCACATGAGTGGCCGTGAAGGGCTATGAGTACCCATGAGTGACCTGCGCCTTGAGGACACCGTCTTCGAGGATCTGAAGAAAACCTTCTCGACGATCAGCGACCGGATGGACAGCGCGCGCCGCACGCTCCGCGGAGCCGACGGCTCCGCGGTCGGCGAGAGCGGGCTCATAGAGGACGTACATGAGTTCGCCGACGACTGGGGCTACGGCATCAAGCAGCTCGGCAAGCACACGCAGGGTGCCGTGAAGATGATCAACAAGATCGGCGAGGAGTTCGGCAAACTCGACCACGACCTCGCCGAGTCCCTCAAGACGAAGAAGAAGGACAAGTAGACGTGGCCGGCAAGCGACCCGCCTTCCCCCACATAGGCTGGGATCCGACGCCGGGAGACGTCGACGACACCCGGGACCTCGCGAAGAAGCTCGGGGGCCTGGCCAGTGATCTGAGCACGACTCTGCGGGAGTTGGAGCGGATCGAGGCGGGGGCCTGGAAGGGCAAGACGGCGGTCGCCTTCACCGAGTACGTGGGCCAGGACGTCACCCCGCTCATCAGCAAGAGCCACGACTCCTTCGACAAGGCCTCGCGCGCCCTGCACCGCTGGGCGAACGAACTCCAGGACTTCCAGGACGAGGCGAACCGCCTGGAGAAGTCAGCCGGCGAGAAGCTGGAAGCCCGCGAGACGGCCCAGCAGAAAGCCGACGCGAAGGGCGACGGCAAGGGCAGCGAGGAACTGGGCAAGGCCTCCGGCGCGGTCGACGAGGTCACGGGCAAGGTCCACGACCTGGAGGACCGCTACAAGCGGGCCGCCGGAGCCATCAGCAAGGAACTCGACAAGGCGGGCGACATCGCCCCGGACGAGCCGGGCTTCTGGGACAAGCTGGGCCAGGGAATCTCGGACAGCTGGGACGCCACCGGCGAATGGCTCAAGGAGCACGCCGACCTGATCAAGGCGATCGGTGACGTGTTGAGCAACATCTCCGCGCTGATGGGGATGCTGGCCATCATCACGCTTCCGTTCCCGCCACTCGCTGCCATTTTCGGTACGGCGGCACTCATCGGCAGCGGGCTCGCCCTGGTAGCCCACGGCGTTGCCATGGCGGCCGGAGCGGACGTGAGTTGGATGACGCTCGGTACGGACGCGCTGGGATTGCTGCCCGGCATCGGTATGTTCGGCAAGGGGGTCAAGGTCGCTGGCAAGACCGCCAAGCTGGGCCGGCAAGCGGCCAAGGCCAAGGTGGCCGTTCTCGGGGATGGATTCCAATACACGAGAATTGGCAAATCGCGAGTCCTGATGGCGTTCGGCAAAAATTCACAGGGCCTCACAGATGGGCTCGGAAAAGCCGGCTTGGTGAAGATCGGCGGAATTTCCAAACATGTCTACGAAGTCTCGCACACGAGTAGCGGATTGGCGTCACGCATGGGAGGCCTTGTCAGCGCCGGCTATCACGAAGGGCAATGGCTCGGCACCAAGGGGATCAACACACTCATGAAGGGCAACGTGGACCCGCTGAGTGACTTCGGAAGGGTCATCGACGGAACTCTCAAGATCGCACCGAAGGCTGCCACCAATATCAAGGACACACTGTCCGGCGACTAGGTGATGCCGAGTTACAACCGCCCCATGAGTGCGTACGCTAGGGCAAATCTGAGACTAGTAGGCTGATGGGTCGCCACACAGAAAGTGTGTACGGAAATGAACATCTGGCAGCCAGATCCTGGTGAAACACTCCTAGGTCGCGCTCCCGTCACGTTCGCCACGGGTGCTGCGCCGCGCGTTAAGGGTCTGCGCTGGTTCCGCGACACCGACCGCAACGACATCCAGGGCGAGTTGCCGGGATGGCCCGAGGGCCCCTCCTTCACTGCCCGTTCAACGGGAGCCGCGGTTGCCCAGAGGTCCCTCAAGGGGGCGGCGACGGCTGCCGGCGTAGCGGTCATGGCCTTCCTCAGCTCCGCAGGGGGCAATATCAGCCCCCCGTCCGACGACTCCGGCTCCGATACCCCCGACGAGCCGTCGAACGAAGTCGAGGACTTCCCGGTGATGTGGGCCGCACCGGACACCATCGCTCGAACCCTGCCCTGGCAACTGGATCCCGGCCGCTTCGACCAGAAGCACCACCGCACTCACGCGATCGTGACCGACCACAGGCTGGTCATCGTCAGCCTGCCCTTCGACAAGAAGAACCTTGAAGCGATCGACGACGAAGTCCTCTGGCAGCGCCCACGCGCTGATATCAGCAGCGTCGAACTCAAGGACTTCAAGGACGGCAACGACTTCAAGGTCACCTTCGCGGACAGCTCGTGGTGCCGACTGACCTGCGTCTGGCGGAGAGCGCTGACGCGTTACCTGGTGCAGCCACCCGACCTGCTCTCCCTTAAGTCACTCAGCGCAAATCAGCGCGCAACCGTCGTGGAATTCACCGCAGGAGCGGGCGTGACGAATTCTGTGACACCCATCATCACGCTTAATCCGTGCGGCCACTACAACGTGGACATCCTGCCACCGGATCAGTTCACCTCCGCCTTCGGATCATCGGAGGAGAGCCTCGTCATGGACTCCGACGGCCATGAAGTCGATGTCGAGGACTATCACCCAGAAGATTTCTGATAACCGCGACACCTACCATTGGACCGGTCTACAGCTAAATGACGCCCATGCCCTCCACCGACCCAGTCGCACCACTTGACGCGCTCTCTCCGGCGGCCGAACCGCCGCCGGTCTGGTTCCTGGTCCCCGAAGGATTCTTCGCGCTCCCCCTAGCCGACGACCCCGGGGAACGCGCAGACCGTGCGCACTCGTTCGTGCGCGAGCTCTACACCCGAGGGGACGAAACCGTCTGGGACCCCGCAGCCCCCTACTTCACGGCGATGGCCGAACTCATGGAGAATACGGGCCTCTCCTATGCCGCAATGGGCCTGTTCTCAACATCCGAGGAGATACAGACCCCTTCGGGTGAGACGGCCAGGCATGACCTGACCGACGGCGCGGCCCAGTGCGCCTTCACCTTGGCCGCCATCCCCACGGACCAGGCCGGCACAGACGCGGACGTCGTCGCTCAGGGAGTTCTCGCAACCCTCTCCAAGGACCCGTACAACGAGGTCGAATGGCTGGATCTGCCGTGCGGCCCAGCAGTTTCGTGCACCACTTGGCGTCAATTCACCATCAACAAAGAATTCTCGGCGAGTGGCGAGACAACAGATCTCGTCACCGCTCAGATCCAAGTCCATGTCCCCTTCCCGACGGGCCCGTTCACCGCCGTCTTCACGCTCTTCACAGCATCCGTGGATCACTGGGCCAAGTTCGTCGAGATACTAGGGGCCGTTCTCCAGACGGTTTCCTTTGCCGAGGACACCGAGGCCCTTACCGAGGATGCACTCACGGAACCGTAGGACAACACCCGACCTGAATCCGAGAGCTCATTTCTCTCGAAGCTCCACAGACACCACTCTGCGAACCCTCGGACCAAAGCCACATGGGAGACGACAGGATGGCAGGATCCGCCAAGCCCCGTCGACGCAGGGCGGCCGCCCCCTCTCTCCAGTACGAGCACCGGCCCGGTAGCCGGTCGGCGCGCGAGGACAAGGGATCCGGCAAGGGCAACGTGCTGTTCGGCTGCCTCGTATTCCTATCCCTTGCCGCCGTGTTCGTCCTGCTCGCCCTTGCGAGTGAGCACTGGGGCGACGACACCTGGAAATGGGCAGCCGACGAATGGCCCGGCGGCACGTACGGTTTCGCGGTGTTCACGGGAGCGCTCGTGCCCTGCGTGCTGATGCTCTTCATCAAGGCCCTCTCTCCGCTGAACAAGACGTTCTGGAGGGCTCACACCGCCCGCTCGATCGGCCGCACGCTGCTGGCCGTCGCGTGCGGAGCGGTGATGCTGCGGCTCGTATCGCTGATCTTCGTCGCCCAGGACACGGGCAAGTGGGGCCGCGGGGCATCGAGTCCGCCCAGCTGGACCTTCCGTACCCAGCCCTGGCTGTGGGCGGTCGGATTCGCGGCGACGGTCGTCACGGCCGCACTGGGGATGACCGTGGCCATGGTCCTCGACGGGCGGCGTACACGAAGCGGTGATCCAAGCCCCGCCAGTCCGCATTGACCCACTATGCGAATGCTCGCGGAAAAGTTCGCTGTGGCGAAAACACACCCTCCACGGCTAGCGTCGGGCGGCATGCAGCAGACCCCGCCGTCCAGTCGGAGTGCCGAGAGCCCCGAAAGCCCCGGGAGCGACGACGGCACCGAAGCCGTCGAGAGTGAGAACGTCTTCGGGCTCATCACGCCCGAGGACTGGTATCGCATTCCGCTCCAGCCCGAGGACCGTCGGGAAGCGTCCGTGAGCGCTCTGGTGAAAAGGCAGTTCGCAGGGGTGGACGACCAGCCGACGCTTCGGCGGCAGGCGCGGGAGCAGTTGCTGGGCGCGGCCGAGGCGGGCGTCGAGCAGGGCGGCGTGGTGCTCTACCTGTCGTTCCTGGAAGCGGCGGGGATTCCGCTGTCGGCCTCCCTGTTGATCTCGCGCCTGCAGCGGCGGTTCGACGCCCTCGACACGGTCTCGGCGCTGTCCGACAAGGGCGAGACCTCCCAGGTGCGTCTGCCGGCCGCCGGGCGGGCGGTCCGTCGACGGCGTTCGGAACGCACCCGGGAAGCGCGGCGGCTCGGCTCCGAGTTCGAGGACACCGTCGTGGAGTACTTCGTCCCCGTACCGGATCGGGACGAAGTGCTCATGCTGACGTTCAGCACCCCGTTGGAGCCGATCGCTGACGCGATGGCGGAACTCTTCGACGCGGTCGCCAGTACTCTGCGCTGGCAGAAAAAGGACTGACAAAACAGTGGAAGCACGGGGGTAGCACGGATGGGTGACGAGCGGCTCAGAGTCTCCACCGACGATCTGCACACGGCAGGTGTGGGACTGCGGACGGTGGCCACGGAGTTCGAAGGGCTGGACAAGCTCCTGGACGCCTACGACCGCCGGACCGTCGGCCACAAACTGCTGCAGGAGCGGCTGCAGGAGTTCTCCGACGGCTGGAACGACAACCGCGAGAAGATGATCGAGGAGATCAAGGGGCTCGGCGAGGTGGCCAAGACGGCGGGCGAGGCGTACACCGAGATCGACGATCAGCTCTACAAAGCTCTCATCGGCAAGGACAAGAAGTGACGCGCCCCGCCGACCACCGCTGGGAGGTGCTGGGCGAGAGCGCGGACCCGGTGCCCGGCAGCGTGGACGACCTCAAGGCGCTCGCCAAACGCTTCACCGCCACCGCTAAGACGATCTCGGACTCCGCCGCCGCGCTGCGCCGCCTCGGCGACCAGAAGAGCTGGGACTCCAAGGCGGGCCGGGAGTTCGCCGAGAAGGCCGACGACACCGCGAAGACCGTGAGCAAGGCGCACAAGCGGTACGAGGAAGCCGGGATCGCGCTGAAGGAGTACCACACGGCTCTTGAGGAGATCCAGGAGGACGCGGACCGGCTCCTGGGGCAGGCGGAGACGAAGAGCGGAGACCTGACGACCGCCAAGTCGAAGGCGGACACCCCGCCCAAGGACACCGACAAGGCCGGGCAGAAGAAGCTCGACGGCGCGGTGACGGATCTGCAGGGCGACCTCGACGGCCTGCGCGACAAACTCGCCCCGCTCAAGACCCGTCACAACACTGCGGGCAACACCGCCGCCAAACGCATCCACCAGATCACCGAGGGCGACGACCTCAACGACTCCTGGCTGGACGAACTGCGCGACACCCTGAAGATCGTCGCCGACATCGCGGGAGCCGTCGCGGCCGTCTGCGGGCTGGTGGCGCTCCTGGTCGGCTGGATCCCGGTCATCGGGCAGGCGATCGCAGGTGTCCTGGGCACCATCGCACTGATCGCGACCGCCATCTCCCTGGTCTGTCATCTGCTCCTCGCCATCAACGGCGACGGATCGTGGGGCGACGTCGCCATGGACGTACTGGGCCTTGCGACCTTCGGCATCGGCCGGGTCTTCTCCGCCGGCGCCAAACTCGCCGCCACGGCCGGCCGCAGCCGGGTGTGGACCGCGGCGGCCCAGTACGTACGCGGCTGGAATCCCGGCCTCAACGCGGCCGCACGACGCGCTCTGGTCGTCGAGATGGTCGGTGCGCGCGCGGGAGCGACCGCGTCGGCCGCCGCGCCCAACGTGGGGCTCGGAGCCGCCTTCAGGGGCCTCGGCACCTCCTTCGCCGACGACCTCGGCACGATCCGCGGCAACTGGCGGGACCTCCTCAAGGTCGGCGACAACGTCTCCGCCGTCCGTGACGCCTGGCGCGCGGGCGGTGCGCGTGGCCTGGCCAGCATGTACGTGGGTCCGGGGATGGTCGACGAACTCTCCCGCATCAAGAACATCGACCCGTCGGACCTCAGCATCATCGGTACACCCGACGCGTTCAAGCAGGCCATGCAGTACAACTCGTGGGCGCTCGGGGCGACGGGAACGGGGGCGACCTCCGACACCAAGAGCTTCATCGGCCTCTTCGGCGGCGACGACATCGACGTGACCGGCCCCGATGCCTCACTGGCGGGAAGGTAGTCACCGATGCCCAGCACCGACACTGCCACGGAGACCGCGGCGGCCGACTGGCAGCAGTGCCGCGTCACGCTGCCCGCCGCGCACAACTGGCTCGTACTGGACCTCGCCACCCCACGGCCCGGCGAGTGGGCCCGGTCCGCAGCCGACGAGCACTTCGCGGCGGACGTACCCGACGACCTGCGGACGGCGTTCGCCCAGGACGTGCTCTGGTACCGCGACGTCGCCGCCCGCCAGAAAGCGCTCTGCGCCGCGGTCCTCGCGCCGCAGGACGGAGGCGTGGCCGCCTTCTACTGCGTACGGGAACTGGCGGGCATCCCCGCCGGGTCGCTGAGCCTGGACGTGCTGCGCGCGGAGGCGGAGAGCGCCGAGGGACCGTTCTTCCGGCCGCCGGAGATCACGGAGGTGGAGCTGCCGCTCGGGGCCGCGCTGCGGGTGCACCGCCTGGAGCCGACGGATCCCGACGCCGACAGCGGCACGGTAGTGGAAGGTGTGGCGCACTACGTCCTGCCGCGGGCGCATCCCACCGCACTGGAGTGCCGCCTGCTGTGGGGAGCCCTGGGGCTGGGTGAGGAACTGGGCAAGGTGGCTGACGAGTTGGCGGAGTCAGTCCGACTCGTCTGAACCCTCGTCCTGCCCGCGCGCCCGGCCGGGGGCAGTGCCCTGCGAAGGGCCCAGCAGTCGCTGTACGCCGCCGAGGCCGAACCGCTCCCACGGCACGAGTGCCAACGGCATCCAGCTGAAGCCGACGACGAAGACGCTCACCAGAGTGGTCGCTCCCTCGGGCAGGAGCCGGCCGAGCTGCGCCACGACGACGGAGACCAGCAGCAGGTAGACGCCGAGGAGGAGGGTGCCGAGTACCTTCAGCAAGGCCTCACCGGTTCCGATCCTGGGCTTCTCATCGGTCCCCCGGATCGCGGCGAAGACGGTCAGCGGCACCAGCAGGCCCGCCAGACCGCCGGCGCCGATGCCGCCGACGACCAGGGCGTTGCGTCCGTCGTCCGGCACCGCCGACGACAGGAACGAGTCGTCCGCCAGGCCGAGGGCCAGGGCGACTCCGACGTAGCCACCGAGCGTCATGGTCGCCAGCACGAACAGCAGCCCGGCGCCGAAGGCGATGTTCCCCGCGACCGACCGCCCGGAGCTTTGTACCCGAGGCTTCCCGGCCCCTGATCCGACAGACATGGACTCTCCCATTCCTCACGGGGTTCGGACGAGGATAGCTGGCGAGGGCGACCATGAGGCAGGGCCGTCGGCGGCAGAGACGTCGCTGCCGAACATTGGCTGCCCACCAGTTGACGGACGGACTGGGCCGTCGGGTTGCCGAGCCGATGTCTTCAGCGCACCAGTAGAACTGCCCTAAACCTTCACCCTTTTGACGTCAGATCCAGTGCAGCGTTTCCGCCACCGCGTCGAACAGCTCCACCATCTGGTCGGCCAAAGGATCGACAGGTGTCGAGAAGGTCAGGCTGAGCACGTTGCGGGTGGCAGGAATGGGAATATGGAAGGCGACGGTTGTGGTCGGCAAGGTGTTACCCATCTGCACCTCAGGGTCGGGATCCTCCCGGTATCTTTCCCGTGCAGCCTTTCCCGCCACCGGGAGGTCGACCAGCGCAACGTATTTGGCGGGCGTCTCCAAATATTCCGCCAGCTGATGAACAGTCGCGTTGCGAGGCCAGGAATCAGGCGGGGAAATAGATACCAGAAGCGAGGAGGCCAGAGGGACATCTCCTACTGTCAGGGTCGAAATGTATAATTCGATTCCACCGCGCTGGAATGCCGTCTTCGCCTGCTTCTGCAAATCACGCATCACCCGTTCCTTGACGTGCGGAGCATTGTCCATACCGCGGAACTGCTGATCGGCAAGAGCTATAATTCCCTGGTCTCGGAGTTCGGGCTCCAGCCGGATTTTGAACCAGCCGTCCGGGACGATCAGACCGTAGTCCTTGGGAGGGTATTCCCAATCGTTTGCGTCACGCACGGAAATCCTCCCCGTCGGACTGCACCGGTGCGACACTCAGCGAGTCAATCATGCTGTCCACCATGTGTGCGAGCTCCTCGGAATACTGCACCGTCGTCCACCGAACCGTCACCAGCACCACGTCGTCATTGACCGCAGGGCACACGGCATACCTGATGAACTCAGACAAGCGGCCTCGCCCGAAGAGTTTTTTCTCCTTCATCATCGCCTGCACCCGGGCAGCGGGACCCGCCGGCAGATCCAGGAAGCGCACGTCCGAGTCGCCGACCACCTCTATGTTTTCCCATTCGAGAAGCATGGGCTGAATATCCACCGGCGTGGGCTGCACACCCTCATCACCGAATACAGCGAGTTCCAGATCGGCGATACTGACCCCAGAGTCCGTATAATAAGCGCCCGCTACGACCGCCCCGTTCTCGTGGGCCTCCATCGCCGCGCGAGCCATACTGTCGACCAGTGATGCCTTCTGCACAGCCAAACTCAGCGGATTGAACTGAGCAACCCGAGCAGCAGCCAATCTCTGAGCTGCCGCCTTGGATCCGTCGGGCAACGTAAGGTCCGCCCAGCCCGGCCCAAGGTCGAGTGAATACCTGTACTCAAGGTCGTCGCTACTCATTTACACCTCTCAGCTCTCAGCCGGGTAGCAAGGGATTAATTTCCGGGTCTGCCGCGAGGCCACCGACAGTGATCACGGATCCAGTAAGAGAGATAGCACTTGCCCTACTGGAGATTTTATTGATGGCAGAGATCTCTGGAAGCTCCTTCGCGGCAATTTTTGCCGCGTTTACCTCAGCAGCCACTCCAGAATCCAGGAACGTGAAGGATTTGAACCCTCCTTGCGCTCCGAAAGTCTGCCTCATGCCCCTCCATGACTCAGGCCTGCCCAGGACCTTGAGGTTGCTCAACGAACCCTTGAGTCCGGACGGCGAGAGGAGATGGTCTTTAAAAGGTTCTCCAAATGCCCTGAGTTTTTCCCTGCCGGTGAGGCTGGACCTCTGTCCCGCAAGTCGGTTCAGTTTCTGCCTGTCCCGCTTGGCGATATTTCCCGCTGCACGCGCTCCTGGCCTGCTGACAGCTCTCTGAAGTCTGGGCAGCGTTTTGGCGAGATACTTTCCGGCATACTTACTGAAGGCCTTACCGACACCTGCCGCGAGAAACCCAAGGGCTGCCACACCAAGGTCCATCCAGTCCGCGTCACCTCTGGCAAATTGAATCACCGTACAGACGAGCCCGATGAGACTGGCAGTCATGGCAATCGTCCCCAGCAACCCTGCAAGCGCCTGCCCGATGATCGGAATCCAACCCACAAGCATGGCAGCGATACCACAAGCTGTCGCGATTTTCGCCGACCAGTTGTTCACGGCATCGAGGAAACTGTCCCAGAAGCCATCCTTCAAAGAATCATGCGCGATGATGTCACCGATGGCCTCGCGAGCCTTCCTTGCCGCATCATCCCGAATGCGTTTCGCAGACTCGACTTTCTCTCGGGCCGCCTCGATATCGCCGGACGCCAGGTCCAGCTTGCCTTCCAGCTTTTTCTTGTCCTCTTTTTCGTTGCTTCCCGAGAGGCTGTCGATATTCTTCTGGGTCGCACTCTTCCTTTCATCCGCCTCTCGCGCTTCCTTCAACGCCGAATCGGCGATCTTCTGTGCTCGATTCAGATCGGATGCATAGTTCGTCGGCGGGGCAAGCAACTGGTCCTGATAGCCGCCACCCACCTCGTGGATGGTGGAACCGATTGCGACGGCCGCCGCATCGTACCTTTTATAGGCGGCCTCCAGTTTCCCTTGGCTGCCCTCGGCCTTTTTTCGGAACTCCTTTCCGGCATCAGAATCCCATGAGTCGACCTTCGAAATCGCTTTGAGGTTTCTGACCTGTCGACCGAGCTCGTCCGCTGTCTTCCGCAGCTTCTTTCCGAGCCCCACGAGCTGATCCGGATCGCCGGGAACAGGGTCGGCATCCGCCAGAGGATGCCAATCGCGCGGTCGCCCACTCATCTTCGCTACCCCCGCTTACTCTTCTTCGGTTCCTCTGCACCGCGAATCGCGTCCGCCAACTGCCGGTCGATTGCCTCGTACGCCTCTGCAGCAGCTTTCGCGATCTGAGAGAGCGCGTCGATTTCTTCCGTCAGCTCTTTCCGACTCAGCTTCCAGTTGTCGACGAAGTCTTCGAACTTTTCCTTGAGATCGTTCTCCCCAAAATCTTCGTCGTACTTTCCTTTGAGATCCTCAAGGCCGTCGAATGACTTCTTGATGCTGCCGAGCCCTCGACCCATGCCGCGAATCACCTCAAGGTCTTCGATTCGCGTATATTCGCCCACAGTCACCCTGCCCCCGCTTCGAGTCCTGCCATCAACGAAACGTCCTCAACGCAAACTGGTGCAGCAGGGCAATGTTCCGCCCCACCGCACCAGTTCACACGATCACCGGGCAGTCCCACCCACCAAAGGCAGCGAACCACCCAAAAGGGCAACCTCAGCCCTTGACACCCTTGGCCAACTCGTTGTCCAAGTCCTCGTACGCCTTCGCAGCGCTCGTGAGGAACTTGGACATGCCCGTCAGGCCGTCGATCGTGTCCTTCGCGCCCTTCTTGAACTCCGTGAAGGAGTCCTCGAAGGCCTGCGAGCCCTTGCGGGTGGTGTAGCCGTCCTTGACGAGGCCCTGGATGTAGCGCTCAAGGGCGTCGAGCTTCTCGTCGATCTTGTCCTTGGCGTCGGTCAGCTTGGTAGCCGCCTTGTGCATCTCGTCATATGTGATGTCTGCGTCTTTGCCGCCGGCCATGTGGCGTCCTCCGAAACAAATCGACTTGCCGCAGGGCCAACCCCCGTGGCTCCCGTTGCGGATGATGCGATCGTCCGCTGAGCATGCAGCTTACGCAGGACGCTTGCAGCAGCACACCCCGGTTCCGGCAAGAGCCTTCAGGGAACCGGCACATACGCCGTTGCCTGTGGGAAGGGTGGAGCGGATATCGTCACGGGTCAGTACGCGGGTCAGTGCACGGGGCGGTATTCGGCAGCCCCGAGCTGGCAGCAGGGGTATACGGGAGGACGATCGTGCGCCTGACTCTGACCGTCGTCGATCCGCTCGGCGGCGCCAGCGCCGACGTGGTGCTCGACGCGGATCCTGAGTCCTCCATGGGGGACATAGCGAAGGAGCTGGCCTCACACGTCGGCTACAGCGGTGGGGCGCAGATCATCCCCATCGGCCAGCAGCACGGGACGCCCCCGGGCGGCGGCTCCCCGATCGTCTACGTCGACGGCCATCCCGTCGACCCGGGCGCCACCGTCGGGACCTCCGCGCTGCGCGAGGGCGCCGTCGTCAGTCTGTACGATCCGGCCGGCTGTCTGCCGGGCGAGCCGACGGGGCTCGTCGAACTGCGGGTGGCGAGCGGGCCCGCCGCGGGCGCCGTGCACCGGCTCGGCATCGGGCGCTACGACATCGGCAGCGGCCCCGCCTCCTACCTCCGCGTCGACGACCCCGAGCTGGCCGCGCGAGCGCTCACGTTGTCAGTTGCAACGGACGGAACCTGCCAGCTCGCCCTCCACGGGGAGGACAAGGCAAGCGTCACCCTCGACGGTGAGCCCCTTGAGGAGAAGGACGGGAAGACCACGGCCGACTGGCCTCTCGGCGCCCAGGTCGCCGTCGGCAACACCCTGTTCGAGCTGGACCGCTACTCCCCGCCGAACGCCGCCCTGAAGTGGTCCGAGGACGGCACCGGCCTCGACTACAACCGGCCGCCCCGGCTCCAGCCCCCCGAGCGCCAGACCCGGTTCAAGCTGCCCGCGAAGCCGCGCGACTTCGAGGCCCGGCCGCTGCCCTGGCTGATGGCGGTGACCCCGCTCGTCGGCGCCGTCGTGGCCGTGATGATCTTCGGGCGCTGGTACTACCTGATCATGGCTCTGCTGAGCCCGGTCATCCTGTTCGGCAACTACTTCATGGACAAGAAGCACGGGCGCACATCCCATGCGAAGCAGGTCAAGGAGTACAAGGAGCACAAGGAGCGGATCGAGAAGGACGCGCAGGACGCCCTCGTCGACGAGCGGCTGGACCGGCGGCAGGCCGTGCCCGACCCGGCCTCCGTGCTGTCCCTGAGCACCGGCCCCCGCACCCGTCTGTGGGAGCGGCGCCGCACCGACGCCGACCATCTGCTCATCAGGGTCGGCACGGGCCAGCTGCCCTCCGAGGTCGTGCTCGACGACCCCGAGCAGGACGACCACAAGCGCGAGGTCACCTGGCAGATCGAGGACGCCCCCGTCGCCGTACCGCTGCGCGAACGCGGTGTCGTCGGCATCGCGGGACCCGGCGACTCGGCGCAGGCGATCGGACGGTGGATCGTCGCGCAGAGCGCCGTGCTGCACAGCCCGCTCGACGTCCAGTTCTACGTCCTCACCGAGAACAGCGCCCAGCAGGCCTGGGACTGGGTCCGGTGGCTGCCGCACTCCCGGCCCTCCGGCGCCCAGGACACCAACGTCCTGATCGGTACGGACGCCGAGACCGTCGGCGCCCGGATCGGCGAGCTGACCCAGCTCCTGGACGCGCGTCAGAAGGCGGCCAAGGAGAACGGCCGCCAGACCAACTTCACCGACCCGGACATCGTCGTCGTCTGGGACGGCTCCCGGCGTCTGCGGTCCATGCCCGGCGTCGTACGGCTGCTGCGCGAGGGCCCCGCCGTCAGCATGTACGCGATCTGCCTGGACGCGGAGGAGCGGTTCCTGCCCGGCGAGTGCCAGGCCGTCGTCATCGCCGAGCCGAAGCCCAGGGAGCGGGAGAAGCCGCAGGAGCGCGGCGCCTCCGGGGCGGTCCCGGCCGTCGCGCCCGGCCTCGGCTATCAGGCGGGATCCAACGGCTTCCCCTCCTTCCAGGCCTGGCACACCGCCGAGGCCGACGACCGGGAGGAGGGCGAGGAGAAGCCGCTCGAACTGCGGCTGCGCGTCGAGCAGACAGGCACCGCCCGGGTCAGGAACGTACGGCCGGACTTCGTGTCGTCCGCCTGGTGCGCGCGCCTGTCCCGCGCCCTGTCCCCCATCCGGGACATCAGCGGCGAGACGGAGGACTCGGCGCTGCCCGGCTCCAGCCGGCTGCTCGACGTCCTCCAGCTGGAGCCGCCGACGAGCGACGCGGTCGCCGCTCGCTGGCGCATGGGCGGGCAGTCGACGATGGCCGTCGTCGGCGAGTCGTACGACGGGCCCTTCGGCATCGACATCCGGCGGGACGGGCCGCACGGCCTGATCGCCGGAACGACCGGTTCCGGAAAGTCGGAGCTGCTGCAGACCATCGTGGCGGCGCTGGCCGTGGCCAACACGCCGGAGAACATGACGTTCGTCCTCGTCGACTACAAGGGCGGCGCGGCCTTCAAGGACTGCGTCAACCTGCCGCACACCGTCGGCATGGTCACCGACCTCGACGCCCACCTCGTCGAGCGCGCCCTGGAATCCCTCGGCGCCGAACTGCACCGCCGTGAGCACATCCTGGCCGCCGCCGACGCCAAGGACATCGAGGACTACCAGGACCTCGTACGCCGCGAGCCGTCCCACCAGCCGCTGCCGCGCCTCCTCATCGTCATCGACGAGTTCGCCTCGATGGTGCGCGACCTGCCCGACTTCGTGACGGGACTCGTCAACATCGCCCAGCGGGGCCGTTCGCTCGGCATCCACCTGCTGCTCGCCACCCAGCGGCCGAGCGGTGTCGTGTCGCCCGAGATCCGGGCCAACACCAACCTCCGTATCGCGCTGCGCGTCACGGACGGCGGCGAGTCCAGCGACGTCATCGACTCCCCCGAGGCCGGGCACATCTCCAAGAACACGCCCGGCCGCGCGTACGTCCGGCTCGGTCACGCCTCGCTCGTGCCGTTCCAGTCGGGACGCGTCGGCGGCCGGCGGCCCGGAGCCACCGACCCCCGGCTCCTCGCGCCCTGGGCGGGCCCGCTGGAGTGGGCGGACCTCGGGCGGGCCGCGCTGGTCAAGCCCAAGGTCGAGGCGCGGGAGGAAGAGGAGATCACCGACCTCAAGGTGCTCGTCGACGCCGTCCGGGACGCCAACCGCTCGCTCGGCATCCCCTCGCAGCACAGCCCCTGGCTGCCCGCGCTCTCCGAGACGCTGCTGCTCGACGAGGTCGAGGTGCCCGCCGCCGCGGCGCTCGCACCGGGGAAGCTCCCTCCGGCCCCGTACGGCGTCGAGGACATCCCCGCCGACCAGGCCCGCCGTCCTGTCGTCGTCGACTTCTCCTCCTTCGGGCATCTCATCGTGGGCGGCGCGCCCCGCAGCGGCCGTTCGCAGATCCTGCGGACCCTGGCCGGCTCGATCGCCCGTACGCACTCCTCGTCGGACGTGCACCTCTACGGCATCGACTGCGGCAACGGCGCCCTGAACGCCCTGACGCGGCTGCCGCACTGCGGAGCCGTCGTCGCGCGCAACCAGACGGAGCGTGCCGTCCGGCTGATCACCCGCCTCAAGGGTGAGCTGACCCGGCGCCAGGACCTGCTGTCCGACAAGGGGTTCGCGGACATCGGGGAGCAGCGGGCGTCCGTCACCGAGGAGGAGCGGCTGCCGCACGTCGTCGTGCTGCTCGACCG
Source organism: Streptomyces sp. NPDC060205 (assembly GCF_042728395.1). Taxonomy (NCBI): domain Bacteria; kingdom Bacillati; phylum Actinomycetota; class Actinomycetes; order Kitasatosporales; family Streptomycetaceae; genus Streptomyces; species Streptomyces sp. NPDC060205. The sequence goes on along the minus strand of NZ_JBHWZP010000007.1, from coordinate 24,448 downwards.
GTGGGAGGGCTGGCTGCCGACGCTCGGCGAGTACAACCACGGCGAGCTGACCGACGAGCTGCAGACGATGATGCGCGAGGGCGCGAGCGTCGGCATCCACCTCGTCGTCACCGGTGACCGGCAGGTGCTGCTCGGCCGGATGGCCTCGCTCACCGAGGAGAAGTACGGTCTGCGGCTCGCCGACCGTTCCGACTTCACGATGCTCGGCATCAACGCGCGCAAGGTGCCGGAGGAGATCCCGCCCGGTCGCGGCTTCAAGAACGAGTCGGCCATCGAGACGCAGTTCGCGCTGCTCTCCGACGACGTGAGCGGTCAGGGGCAGGCCGCGGCGCTCGCCACGATCGGTGAGGCTGCCGCCGCCCGGGACGCCGAAGTGCCGCGCGCGCGACGCCCGTTCAGGGTGGACTCGCTGCCCTCCAGGATCGGCTTCAGCGAGGCCTGGGAGATGCGGGATCCCGCGGTCGCCCAGTCCAGGCTGTGGGGTCTGGCGGGCATCGGCGGCGACGACATCATGGCGTTCGGCCCGGACCTCTCGCAGGGCGTGCCGACGTTCGTCGTCGCGGGCCCGGCGAAGTCCGGCCGCAGCACGGCCCTGCTGAACCTCGCCCGCTCCTACCTCCTCCAGGGCGTACGGCTCGTCATCGCGACCCCGCGCCCGTCGCCGTTGCGTGAACTCGACGGCCAGGACGGGGTGTTGAAGGTCTTCACCGACGACGACATCGAGAGTGACGACTTCAACGAGGCGATCGAGTCGGCGAGCCCGGAGGAGCCCGTCGTGCTCATCGTCGACGACGGCGAGGTCCTGGAGGACGCGGACTGCGAGCGCGAGCTGAAGCGGCTCGTCCAGCGCGGCGCCGACCGCGGCCTCGCGCTGGTCATCGGCGGTGACGAGGAGGAGGTGTGCAGCGGCTTCTCCGGCTGGCAGGTCGAGGCCAAGAAGGGCCGCCGCGGCCTGCTGCTCTCCCCGCAGGACTCCGGCGCCGGTGAGCTGATCGGCATCCGTACGACCCGCAGCATGGTCGGCGGCCCCGTCACCCCCGGCAAGGGCATGCTGCACCTGGGCAACGGCGAGACGATCACGGTCACCGTGCCGCTGTAGACGACGGTTGGCCGGAAACGGCGGTGGGCCGGAGGGGTGTCGCACAGGACACCGCTCCGGCCCACCGCCGTTTCAGCCGCCCCCGCTACCCCACCTTCGACATCCGAGCCACCGGATCCCCCGCGTCCGCGTTGTCCGTCTCGTAGCGCAGGTCGTCGCCGGCCGGGATCAGGCGGACCTCGTGGCGGCCCGTCGTGCACTCGGACGTGGTGGACGGCTTGGCCACGCTCGTGGCGGTCAGCTGTCCGGCCGTCACCTTCTTGAGGTAGAGGTCGGTGTCGCAGGTGCCGCCGATGAGGTCGGTCTGGCGGAACGTGCCGAGCCGTTCGCCCTTCGCGGCCTGACCGACCGTCACCCGGAAGGTGCCCATGGGGAGGTTGCCGTCGAGGGCGAAGCCGTCGCCCTCCCAGGTGCCGAGGTACGACGTGGGGATCGCGCCCTCACCGCCGGTGGGGGCGGTACTGGGGGTGGCACTGCCCCCGGTCGAGGGTCCCGCGCTGGCCGCGGGCGGTTTCCCGGCGGCCCCCGAGTCGCTGCTGTCGCCCGAGTCGGCGCCCGGCAGCAGGTCGAACACGAACACCGAGCCGAACGTCACCGCCGCCAGCGCCCCGGCCACCGCCAGCGCGACCGTGCAGCTCAGCCTGCGTCCCCGGCCGCCCGCGCCCGGCACGGAGGTCGCGGCCACGCTGACGGACACCTTGCCGGGGGCGGGGGAAGGAGCGGGCGAGCCGTCGGCGTCCCTCGGTTCCGGTACGTACGTGGGGGCGGCGCCCGGGTACGGGGTGTGCGGCCCGTTGTGAGAACCGGGGACGTAGGGCGAGTACGGGGAGGGCGAGGGCGAGTGGGACGCGTACGAGGGGTCCGGCGGGCCGAATACCCCGGGCACCTCGGGAACCCCAGGAGCCCCGGGAACCCCAGGAGCCCCGGGCGCCCCGGAGACCCCTCCCTCCCCCGCCGCACCGGCCGGCGAAGGGCCGGCCTCCGCAGGACTGCCCTCCACAGGACTGCCCTCCGAAGAGTTGCCCTCCGCAGGGCTGTCCACCGAAGGCCTGCTGAAGTCCACCACCCCCGACGGCGCCGCCTCCGCCGCCCCGTCCGCCACCTCCAGGTTCAGCAGGCGTACGGCGCTGCGGCTGACCTGTTCCACCAGGGGGCCGGGCAGCCAGCCCGCCGCCACCAGCCGGGCCGCGCCTTCCGGGGCCAGTGCGGTCGCGAGGGCCGCCGGGGAGGGGCGGGCCGACGGGTCCTTGGCGAGGCAGCCGGCCACCAGCTCGCGCAACTCGCCGGTGAGCGCGCCCAGTTCGGGCTCCTCGTGGACCACCTTGTAGAGCAGGGCGGCCGAGGAGTCGCCGGGAAAGGGGGACGAGCCCGTCGCCGCGTACGCCAGGACCGCGCCGAGCGAGAAGACGTCGGCCGCGCCGGTGACGCCCTTGCCGAGGATCTGCTCGGGCGACATGTAGCCGGGCGAGCCGATGGAGACGCCCGTCGAGGTGAGGGACGCCGTGCCGTCGGTCGCGCGGGCGATGCCGAAGTCGATGAGGAGGGGGCCGTCGAGGGTCAGCAGCACGTTCGACGGTTTGACGTCGCGGTGGACCAGGCCCAGGCCGTGCACGGCGGTCAGCGCCTCGGCGAGCCCGGCGCCGAGGACCCGTACCGAGTGGTCCGCGAGGGCGCCGGTGCCGGTGACCGCGGCGGTCAGCGTGGGGCCCGCGGCGTAACCGGTCGCCACCCACGGGATCCGGGCGTCCGGGTCGGCGTCGAGGACGGGGGCCGTGTACGCGCCGCCCACCCGCCGCGCCGCCTCCACCTCGCGGCGGAACCGGGCGCGGAACTCCTCGTCCAGCGCGAAGTGCGGGTGCACGATCTTGACCGCGACGGTACGGCCGCCCGCGCTGCGGCCCAGGTAGACGCGGCCCATCCCGCCAGAGCCGAGCCGGCCGAGCAGCCGGTAGGGCCCCACCACCGTGGGTTCATCGACATCGAGCGGCCGCATGCGTCCGCACCTCCCCCGTCCCCCGTAAACCCGTGCACGTGTGTCTGCCGTCCCCCGGGTGTGTCCCCCGGACGAGCCGCACGCACTCCAGCAGGGTAGTGCCGCGCGCCCCGCGCACTCGCGGCCCGGCAGCTCGGGGCCGGAGGGTACGGGGCCGGACGGCCGGGGCCGCGGCTCACGGCTCCAGCAGGTCGACCTTCACGTCCGCCGGGAAACCGGTCGTCGGCCCGACCCGGCGCGCGAACTCCGTGACCGCCTCCAGCTGCGGCGCGCCGAAGCGGAAGTCGAGCGTCGTGAAGTAGCGCTCCAGGACGCTCTCGTCGAAGGCCTCCCAGCGGGCCGCCTGCTCGGCGACCTTGCCGACCTCCTCCAGGGACAGGTCGCGGGAGGCGAGGAAGGCCTCGTGCACCTTGCGGGTGAGGACCGGCTCGCGTTCCAGGTAGTCGCGGCGGGCGGCCCAGACCGCGAAGACGAAGGGCAGGCCCGTCCACTCCTTCCACAGGGCACCGAGGTCGTGCACCTGGAGGCCGTAGCGCGGGCCGTCCAGCAGATTGGCGCGCAGGGCGGCATCGCCGATCAGCACCGCCGCGTCGGCCTCCTGCATCATCAGGCTGAGGTCGGGCGGGCAGGTGTAGTAGGACGGCTCGACGCCGTACCGCTCCGACAGGAGGAGCTGCGCGAGGCGTACGGACGTACGCGAGGTCGAGCCGAGGGCGACCCGGGCGCCGTCCAGCTGGTCCAGGGGGACCTGGGAGACGATCACGCAGGACATCACGGGGCCGTCGCAGCCGACCGCGATGTCGGGGAAGGCGACCAGCTCGTCGGCGTGCTTGAGGAACTCGACGAGGGTGATGGGCCCGATGTCCAGATCGCCCCGTACGAGCTGCTCGCTGAGCTTCTCCGGGGTGTCCTTGGTGAGTTCGAAGTCGAGCAGCGTGCCCGTTCTCGCGAGCCCCCAGTACAGGGGCAGGCAGTTCAGGAACTGGATGTGGCCGACGCGCGGCCGTGAGCGGCGGGCGTCGGGACGCCCCTCGGGAGACTCAGGAGAATTGTCCACATCGCGAGGCTAGCCCCCATGCGGTACGGTGCAGGATCCAGGGTGCCCGAGCGGTGTACGAAACCGTCCCGGCCTCCCGTGTCAACCCCTGTGACACCGAGTGATACCGCTACGTCAGCCCCTTCGGCGGGCCCGCCAAACTTCCGGGTGACGTGATCTTGCCCTCTATTGCTTTCGGCTGCCCTCCTGGGTAAGGTCGTCCGCAAGTTGCAGTTTGGTTTCCCTTGCAGTACAGAGCCTGCGGAGCATGTGACCGCGGGCTCTCGTCGTTTTCAGACGAATGCAGTTGTTTACAAGGTTTTGTTCACAAGCTTTTGTTTACACCTTGCAGGTTCTGGAGCAGGGCAACCCTTTGGGCCCAAGGAGGGCTTATGGCTACCGGAACCGTGAAGTGGTTCAACGCCGAAAAGGGCTTTGGTTTCATTGCCCAGGAAGGCGGCGGCCCGGACGTCTTCGTCCACTACTCCGCGATCAACGCGAGCGGATTCCGCTCCCTCGAAGAGAACCAGGCGGTTACCTTCGACGTGACCCAGGGTCCGAAGGGCCCGCAGGCGGAGAACGTCACCCCCGTCTGATCCTTCGGCTGAGTCCGGGCTCCCCGAGCCCGACACTCTGATCCGGAACCTAGAAGCAAGACCCAAGGAGCCCCACACCGTCAGGTGAAGGGGCTCCTGCCTTTTTCCCCTCGCGCCCCCGTATCCCCTCGCGCTCCTCGCGCTCCCCCGCTTCCTCCCTGCCGGCTACTCGCTGCCGAGTGCCCCGTCGTACATCTCCTCGATCTCCCCGGCGAACTCCCGGGTCACCACCGCCCGGCGGAGTTTCATCGTCGGGGTCAGGTGGCCGGCCGTCTCCGTGAAGTTGAGGGGGAGGACCGTGAAGCGGCGGATCGATTCCGCGCGGGAGACCAGGCGGTTGGCGTCGTCGATCGCCCGCTGGAGCACGGTGAGCAGGTCGGGGTCGGTGGCCAGCGTGGCCGGCGGGACCTCCGCGCGGCCGGTCATCCGGCACCAGTGGGCCATGCCCTCGCCGTCCAGGGTGACCAGCGCGGTGACGTACGGGCGGTTGTCGCCGATGACCACGCACTGGCTGATGAGGGGGTGCGCGCGGAGCCAGTCCTCCAGTGGCGCGGGGGCGACGTTCTTGCCGCTGGTGGTGATCAGGATGTCCCGCTTGCGGCCGGTGATCGTGAGATAGCCGTCGTCGTCCAGCTCGCCGATGTCGCCGGTGGCGAACCAGCCGTCCTGGGCGGCCGGGACCAGTCCGCCCGCCTGCGGGTCCCAGTAGCCGCGGAACACCTGGTTGCCGTTCAGCAGGACCTCGCCGTCCTGGGCTATCCGCACCCGGGTGCCGGGCAGCGGCCAGCCGACCGTGCCGAGGCGCGGCCGGTGCGGGTAGGTGAGGGTCGCCGCGGCCGTCGTCTCGGTGAGGCCGTAGCCCTCGTACACCTGGATGCCGGCGCCCGCGTAGAAGGAGGCGAGGCGGCGGCCGAGGGGGGAGCCGCCGCAGACCACCTGGCGGACCTTGCCGCCGAGGGCCGCGCGGATACGGCGGTAGACGAGGGGGTCGTAGAGGGCGCGGGCCGCTCTGAGTTTCGCGCTCGGTCCGGGGCCGGTGCCGTGCTGCTGGGCCTCCAGCGCCTCCCCGTAGCCGCGGGCCACCCGGGCGGCGCGGTCGAAGGAGGCGGCGCGGCCCATCCTCTCGGCGGTCGCGCGGCCGCTGTTGTAGACCTTCTCCAGCACGTACGGGATGGCCAGCAGGAAGGTCGGGCTGAAGCCCGCGAGGTCCGCGAGGAGTTCCTCCGTACGGATGCTCGGCGCGTGGCCGAGGCGTACCCGGGCGCGCATGCACGCGACGGCGACCATCCGGCCGAAGACGTGGGAGAGCGGGAGGTACAGGAGCGTGGACGCGGGCTCCTTGAAGGTGGACTTGAAGACGGGGTGGAGCAGTTCGACGGCGTTGTCGACCTCGGCGAAGAAGTTGCCGTGGGTCAGCGCGCAGCCCTTGGGGCGCCCGGTGGTGCCGGAGGTGTACATGACCGTGGCCAGCGAGTCGGGGCCGAGGACCCCGCGGCGCACGGCGACCTCCTGGTCGGGGACGCCCCGGCCCAGCTCGGCGAGCCGGTCCGTGTGCCCCTTCTCGAAGATCCACACGTGCTGGACGTCGGGCAGCCGGTCGCGTTCGGGGCCGAGCGCGGCGGCCTGCGACACATGCTCGACGGCGATCGCCACCGCGCCCGAGTCCTGGAGGATCCAGCGCGTCTGGAAGACGGACGAGGTCGGGTAGACGGGGACGGTCACCAGGCCCGCGGCCCACGCGGCGAAGTCCAGCAGCGTCCACTCGTACGTCGTACGCGCCATGATCGCGAGCCGGTCGCCGGGCATCAGGCCCTCGGCGATCAGCCCCTTGGCGACCGCGAGCACCTGCTCGGCGAACTCGGCCGCCGTGACGTCCTGCCAGCGGCCGTCGGGGCCCTTGCGGCTGAGCACCGGGGCGTTCGGCACCTGGTCCGCGTTGTCGAACGGGATGTCCGCGAGCGAGCCGTGTGTCACGGGGAGGATCAGCGGCGGGACCGAGACCTCTCGCACGACCCCGTCCAGCCGCCTGACCTCGGGTTCCGGCAGGGCGGGCTGGGGGCGGGATGAGGGATCGCGGGACACGGGCGGCTCCTTACTCTCGTACTGCTCCCATTACGGACCCGTGAAGGGGCAGGTTCACCCAGGAAACTGGGGGGCTTGTGTGCACAAGAGTGAGAGGTTGGTGCGCGTTCGGACGGCTGTTCATCTTTTGCCGAAGGTGTGGGCATGGATGGGCGTCGCACCTGGCGGGGCGCGCGGCCGGGCGCACGCCCGCCGTCTCACGGGCGCCTTACGGGCGTCTTACGGGCCTTGCGGGCGTCCCCGCGCAGGCCTCACGGGCGTTCGAGGATCGCCGTCACGCCATGGCCGCCCGCCGCGCAGATCGAGATCAGGCCGCGGCCGGGGCCCTGGCGCTCCGCGAGCAGCTTCGCCAGGGTCGCCACGATCCTCGCCCCGGTGGCCGCGAAGGGGTGGCCGGTCGCCAGGGACGAGCCCGCCACGTTGAGGCGGGCCCGGTCGACCTGGCCGAGGCCCTGCTTCTCCCAGGCCGCCAGGGTGGCGAGCACCTGCGACGCGAACGCCTCGTGCACCTCCACGAAGTCGAAGTCGTCGAGGCCTAGCCCGGCCCGCTCCAGCATGCGCGGCACCGCGTGGGCGGGCGCCATGAGCAGCCCGTCCTCACCGCCGGCCACGTCCCCCGCCACGAAGTCGACGGCCGCCGTCTCGTACGCCGTCAGATACGCGAGGGGCGTCAGGCCGCGCTGCGACGCCCACGCGTCGCTCGCGAGGAGCACGGTGGCCGCGCCGTCGGTCAGGGGCGTCGAATTACCGGCCGTCATGGTGGGGTTGGGGCCCCGGACGCCGAACACGGGCTTGAGCGCGGCCAGCTTGGCGACCGTCGAGCCGGGGCGGAGGTTCTGGTCCCGCGCCAGCCCGCGGAAGGGCACGACCAGGTCGTCGAAGAAGCCGCGTTCGTAGGCGGCGGCGAGCCGCTGGTGGCTGGCTGCCGCCAGTTCGTCCTGCGCCTCGCGGGTGACGGCCCACGTCCGGGCGGTGACCGCCGCGTGCTCCCCCATCGACAGTCCGGTACGCGGCTCCGCGTTGCGCGGGATCTCCGGGACGAGGTGGCCGGGGCGGACGCGGGCGAGCGCCTTCAGCCAGGCGCCCGCCGACTTCGCGCGGCGGGCTTCGAGGAGGATGCGCCGCAGCTGGTCGTTGACGCCGAGCGGGGCGTCGCTGGCCGTGTCCGCGCCGCCCGCGACGGCGGACTCGGTCTGCCCGAGCGTGATCTTGTTGGCCGCCGCGACGACGGCCTGCAGACCGGTGCCGCAGGCCTGCTGGATGTCGTACGCGGGGGTGCGGGCGTCGAGCCGCGAACCGAGCACGGTCTCGCGCGCGAGGTTGAAGTCACGGCTGTGCTTGAGCACGGCACCGGCCACCAACTCCCCGACCGCGCCCGGCCCTTCGAGCCCGTAACGGTCCACGAGGCCGTCGAGGGCCGCGGTCAGCATCTCCTGGTTCGAGGCGGTGGCGTACGGGCCGTCGGAGCGGGCGAAGGGGATGCGCGTACCGCCGACGACCGCGACGGGGCGCGGCTGCGGCATACGGAGGGGGCCGGCGGCGGGGACGGCCCCAGGGGCAGGGGCGGGGGTGGATCCGACGGCACGGAGCGGCCGGGGTGCGCGACTGGGTTCGGCGGGGCTCATCTCGACCTGCTCCCTCACGGTGACGTAGCATTACCTCGGGTAACCTTACTCCAGAGTAAGCACGGAGTGGGCGCCCGCGCGAGCCTGCGCCCGAGCGCATCCGACCGAGCTGGGAGCTGAACCATGGCCGACCGCTATCTGAGCCTCACCGGCACCGCGCCCGGCCGCTTCCTGACCCGGCGGCTCGGCCTGCCCCAGCCGGCGCGGCTACGCCGGTGGAGCGCCGAAAACCCCTCCCTGCAGGGCCGGTTGCTGCATCTCGCAGCCGGCAAATCCGACCTCGACCTGGCACCCGTCCTCGCCCTCGCGGGGCTGGACCTGGACCTCGTACCAGCCGGTTCGGCACTGGACCTGGGCACGGAGAACCCGGTCGCCGTCGTCTTCGACGCCACCGGCGTCCGTGACGTCGACACCCTCTCCGAAGTGCACGCGGCGCTCCACCCCGTCGTCCGGTCGGTCGCCGAGAGCGGGCGGATCGTGGTGCTCGGGTCGCCCCCGGACCCCACCGACCACCACCAGGCCGCCGTGCAGCAGGGCCTCGAAGGGTTCGTCCGGTCCCTCGGCAAGGAGATCGGGCGGGGCAGGACCGTGAACCTCGTACGGCTCACGGACGCGCGCGCCGCGGAGTCGACGTTCCGCTTCCTGCTCTCGCCCCGGTCGGCGTACGTCAGCGGGCAGGTGATCGAGGTCGGTGACGGTGAGGCCGGGAACGTGGCACCCGCGGACTGGGGCACACCGCTCGCCGGACGGACCGCGCTCGTCACCGGGGCCGCGCGCGGGATCGGCGAGGCCGTCGCCGCGACGCTCGCGCGGGACGGGGCGCGGGTGGTGTGCCTGGACGTGCCCGCCGCCGAGGCCGACCTGGCCGCGGTCGCCGGGCGGCTCGGCGGGGTCGCCCTCGCGCTGGACATCACGGCGGACGACGCGGGGGCGCGGATCGCCGGCGCGCTGCCCGAAGGGCTGGACGTCCTCGTCCACAACGCGGGCATCACGCGGGACCGGCGGCTGGTCAACATGCCGGCCGAGCGGTGGAGTTCGGTGCTCGACGTCAACCTCGGCAGTGTGCTGCGCACGACCGACGCGCTGCTGGCCGGTGGCACGCTCCGGGCGGGCGGGCGCATCGTGATGACCGCGTCCATCGCCGGGATCGCGGGGAACGCCGGCCAGACGAACTACGCGGCGTCCAAGGCGGGGATCGTGGGGCTCGTACGGTCGCTCGGGCCGCGGGCGCTGTCGGAGTACGGGGTGACCGTGAACGCCGTCGCGCCCGGGTTCATCGAGACGCGGATGACGGCCGCGGTGCCGTTGTTCATCCGGGAGGCGGGGCGGCGGATGAACTCCCTCTCCCAGGGTGGGGTGCCGGTGGATGTCGCCGAGACGACGGCGTGGTTCGCGAGTCCGGGGTCCGGGGCGGTCAATGGGCAGGTTGTGCGGGTGTGCGGGCAGAGTCTGTTGGGGGCGTGAGGGGTTCGTTTCACGGTGCGGGCCCGGTGGGGGCTGGTCGCGCAGTTCCCCGCGCCCCTTGAAAGCACCGCTGTCGAGTGCGGGTGCGCTGTGGCTGATCGCGCCGTTCCCCGCGCCCCCTAAAAGCACCGTCGTCGGGTGCGGGTGCGCTGTGGCTGGTCGCGCAGTTCCCCGCGCCCCTTGAAAGCACCGTTGCCGGGTGCGGGTGCGTCGTGGCTGATCGCGCCGTTCCCCGCGCCCCTGAAAAGCGGCGCTGTCTGGGGCGGGTGCGTCGTCGCTGATCGCGCCGTTCCCCGCGCCCCTGAAAAGCAGGCCGTTGTCGGGTGCGGGTGCGTCGTGGCTGATCGCGCCGTTCCCCGCGCCCCTGAAAAGCAGGCCGTTGTCGGGTGCGGGTGCGTCGTCGCTGATCGCGCCGTTCCCCGCGCCCCTGAAAAGCGGCGCTGTCTGGGGCGGGTGCGTCGTGGCTCGGCGCGTCGTGCTCCGCGTTCCTCAAGGGCGCAGCCCTTGGCTTTTAGGGGCGCGGGGAACTGCGCGGCCGGCCCCCGCCGGGCCCGCACCCGACAGTGGCCCCCGAGCACAACCCCGTTGCGGAAGAGGAGAGTTGGACATGGCTGACCTGGTGGATGTCGGGAACGGCGGGACCCGGACGCGGACCCTCGGGCGGTCGCCGGCGTTGTGGCCCCTGCTCGCCCGGGGAGCGGCGCTCTCCCCGTTCAAGCGCCCTCGGACCGGGATCACCGCACCCCGCACCCGGCTGATCCTCCCCGGCGTCCGGGTGGACCTCGGCAGGCTCGCCGCGTACGAGCGCGCCTGCGGGTTCGGCGTGGGGGCGGACGAGCTGCCCCCGACCTACCCGCACGTGCTCGGCTTCCCCGCGGCCATGCGGCTGATGAGCGCGCGGACGTTCCCGCTGCCGCTGCTCGGGCTGGTGCACACGTCCATCGGGATCACCCGGCACCGGGCGCTCACGGCCACCGGCGAGTACGAACTCGCCGTGAGCGTCGACGCCTTGGTGCCCCACAGGCGCGGGACGGAGGCCGTCGTCACGACCGAGGTACGGGCGGCCGGCGACCTCGTGTGGGAGTCCCGCAGTACGTATCTGGCACGGCACGCCGTCGCGCGGCCCGCGGAAGACGGACGCGCTGCCGAGCGGGCCGCCGCGGCGGAGCCCGAGCCGCTGCCCGTGCTCGCCGAGTGGCGTCTCGCGCAGGACGTCGGACGGCGGTACGGGTCCGCGTCCGGGGACCGCAATCCGATCCACCTCCACCCCCTCACCGCCCGCATGTTCGGCTTCCCCCGGACCGTCGCGCACGGCATGTGGACCGTGGCGCGCTGCCTCGCCGAACGCGGCACACCCCAAGCGGCCCGTATCCGGGCGGAGTTCAAGGCACCGGTGCTGCTGCCGGGCACGGTGTCGTACGGGGCGGGCAGCAGCCGTTTCGAGCTGCGCGGGGCCGACGGCGGCCGGCTGCATCTGACGGGGGAAGTGCTGCCGCTCACCTGATCAGGGCGCAGCGCCCTCCGGTGCGGGTGCGGTCTCCGGGGCCTGCGCCCACGGCTGCCCCTCCATCAGGTCGCCCAGGCCCGCCCACGCGAAGTTCATCAGGGTCGCGGCGGCCTGCCGGGCGGAGACTCCCGGGGTGGCGTTGGCCCAGGCGGCGAGGGATTCCGCGGCGCCGACGAGGGCTTCCGCGAGGCCCGCGACCTCACGCTCGGGCAGGGAGGGGTCGCGGTGGGCCTCCCGCGCGGCGACCACGATCAGCTGGGTGACGAACGCCACGATCTCCTCGCGCATCGAGGTGATCTCGGCGGCGAAGGGCTCCCCGTGCGTACGCGCCTGACGGTGCAGCACCGCCCAGCCGTCCGGGTTCTGCGCGGTGTGTGTGAAGAACGCCCGCAGGCCTTCCCAGAGTTGGCGGTCGGCGGGCAGCTCGGGCCGGACTCCGGCGCGTACGGCCGCGGTGAGCGCGGCGGCCTCACGCCGGATGCACGCGGTGAAGAGGTCTTCCTTGCTGTTCAGGTACAGGTAGACCAACGGCTTGGACACGCCCGCCAGATCGGCGATCTCGTCCATCGAGGCGGCCCGGTAGCCCCGCTGCCCGAAGGTCCGTACGGCGGCGTCCAGCATCTGCTGTTCGCGCACGGCACGGGGCATCCGCTTGCTCTTCACTGCACCCATACAGGAAAGAGTATGTTCTGCGGGCGGTCGCGCCGGGGCGAGGTGGCGTCGCAGCGGAGCCGGGGTGCGGCCCGCCGTCGCCTTCAGGCCGTCCGGCTCCGGGCGCCGGACACGTCGCCGGACACCTCGCCCGGCGTCTCGCCGGACGTCGTGACCGAGGCCGCGTCGGCCGCCTCGTCCTCCTGGTTGCGGTTCGCCTCCAGGTTGGACTTCATACGGTCGACGCGCTGGACGACCTGGATCGAGGCGCGGTCGCGCTCCTTGCGCAGCACCACGAAGCTGATGGGCGCCGAGACGACCAGGGCGAGCATGACGACCCACATGCCGTTCGAGTCGCCGAGGCCGCGCGGAGCGACGCCGGAGTAGACGAGGCCCCAGACGACCACGAGGCAGCCCACGAAGATCCCCAGGCGCATCAGTGTGTAGCGGAGCATCTCAATCCACTCTTCCCGTTCCGAACGTTCCCAAAGGGCACCGTCCAGTGAAGCACGCGCGGGCCGCGATCTTGTAGGGGGGTACCGGGGTACGCGCCCCCGCCGGCCTCAGTCGACGCGGCCCAGGGACAGCAGCATCGTGACGTCGTCCCGGTCGTCGCCCGGCGACACCCTGATCGCGTCCGGTACGCGGCCGACCTCCTTGTAGCCGCACGATCCGTAGAACCGCTCCAGGCCCTCACCGCCCCGGCAGGTGAGCCGTATCGCCTCTATGCCGTCGAGACCGCGGGCGGCGTCGGCGGCGGCCGTGAGCAGGTCACGGCCGTAGCCCTTGCCCTGGTGTCTCGGGTGCACCATCACCGTGTACAGCCACAGCCAGTGCGTCATCAGGCGGTGGGTGTTGTGGGTGAGGAAGGCGGTCGCCGCGACGGTTCCGTCCTCGTCGCGGCCGACCAGGAGCCGGGTGCGGCCCTCGGCCATCGCGACGAAGTGCTTCACGAGCTCCGGCCGTACGGTCTCGCGCGAGACGGGCGGTACGAAGCCGACGGAGCCGCCCGCATTGGACACGTCGGCCCACAGGTCGGTGATGCCGTCCCGCAGGGCGGGGCCGACGGAGGGGTCGAGCTCGAACGTAAGGGCCATGAGGGCAGATTACTTATTACCTGGCCCGTGACTCAAGTGGCTGCCGTGACGAGGGCCGCGCGACCCCGCACGCGACCTCGCACCACCCTCTCGCGACCGTCGCGCGACCCTCACCGCCGCCGCGGGCGAGGTCGGGGTCACACCGCGTCGCGGGCGCGGCCCAGACGGAGCGCCGAGGCCAGGAAGAAGAGGCCGCCGAGGAAGGCGTAACCGGCGAGGCTCGACAGCGAGGCGTCGTCGCCGGCGGCCGAGGCGATGAAGGACGAGCCCGCGAGGGTCGAGATGGCGCCGCTGACGATCATCGGCCACTGGCCGCCCAGCTTCCGGCGGAGGGCGCCCGCGACGAGCTGCACGATGCCCGAGACGACGGCCCAGGCTCCCCAGACCCGCAGGACGGCCGGGATGCCGGACGTGGCGGCGACGGCCAGGCCGATGACGGTCAGCGAGCTGATCGCGATGTTCACGAGCAGCGCCGGAGCCTTACCGCCGTTGGCCCGGGCGGCCCGGAGGTCCACGACCGCCGCCGCCACGTCGAACAGGGGGTACAGCAGGAGCAGCGTCACGCTCACCGGCCCCAGCGTGTCGGCACTCGTGAACAGCAGGGCGGCCCACACCGCGGCGAAGGCGAAGCGCACGAAGTACAGCTTGCGCAGGGCCGCGGGGACGGTGGCCGGGGTGGAGGCGGAGGCGGGGGCGGTCCCGACGAAGGGGTCCACGGGGGAGTTCACGGAGGTGTCCACAGCAATGCCTTTCAAGACGTCACAGAGATGAGGGAGGACGTTCGGTCACATCACAGCTAAAGGCAGCCGGCGGCCACTGTCAAGACCGAACGTTCTATCTCATCGAAAGGACGTAGGGAACGGCGCAATCTTTTCGCCCCTCAGGGGCGCGGGGAACGGCGCGCCCAGCCCTCACGCACCCGCAGAAGAACGCGGAGGCGAGGGGCTGGGCGGGGGCCTGGGGGCGGCAGCCCCCAGGGTCGGCGGAGCAGCCCCCAGGGTCGGCGCCGGCCAGAAATCAGAACCGCATGGGCTGGGGCGACTCCCGCCGCCCCGCGGGTGCGGCCTCGTACTCGCGAATGATCTCGTACCGGGTGTTGCGCTCCACCGGCCGGAACCCCGCATCGCGGATCAGGTCGAGCAGATCCTCACGCGTGAGCTTGTTCGGCGTGCCGTAGTTGTCCGCGTCGTGCGTGATCTTGTACTCGACGACCGACCCGTCCATGTCGTCCGCGCCGTGCTGCAGCGCGAGCTGCGCGGTCTGGACGCCGTGCATGACCCAGAAGACCTTGACGTGCGGCACGTTGTCGAAGAGCAGCCGCGAGACCGCGAAGGTCTTCAGGGCCTCCGCGCCGGTCGCCATCTGCGTACGGGCCTGCAGCCGATTGCGTACCTTCCCGTCCTTCATGTCGACGAAGTCGTGCTGGTAGCGCAGCGGGATGAAGACCTGGAAACCGCCGGTCTCGTCCTGCAGCTCACGCAGCCGCAGGACGTGGTCGACCCGGTGGCGGGGCTCCTCGATGTGCCCGTACAGCATCGTGCACGGGGTCTTGAGACCCTTCTCGTGCGCGAGGCGGTGGATGCGCGACCAGTCCTCCCAGTGGGTGCGGTGGTCGACGATGTGCTGGCGGACCTCCCAGTCGAAGATCTCCGCGCCGCCGCCGGTGAGGGATTCGAGGCCCGCGTCGATCAGCTCGTCGAGGATCTCGGAGGCGCTGAGCCCGGAGATCGTCTCGAAGTGGTGGATCTCGGTGGCGGTGAAGGCCTTCAGGGAGACGTTCGGAAGGGCCTTCTTCAGTTCACTCAAGGACCGCGGGTAGTAGCGCCACGGCAGGTTCGGGTGGAGCCCGTTGACGATGTGCAGTTCGGTGAGGTTCTCGCCCTCCATCGCCTTGGCGAGCTTGACCGCCTCCTCGATACGCATCGTGTACGCGTCCTTCTCGCCCGGCTTGCGCTGGAACGAGCAGTAGGCGCACGACGCGGTGCACACGTTCGTCATGTTGAGGTGGCGGTTGACGTTGAAGTGGACGACGTCACCGTTCTTGCGGGTGCGCACCTCGTGGGCGAGCCCGCCCAGCCAGGCCAGGTCGTCCGACTCGTAGAGCGCGATGCCGTCCTCGCGGGTCAGCCGCTCACCGGCCCGGACCTTGTCCTCCAGCTCGCGCTTGAGCCCGACGTCCATGCGTGTACCTCTCCTTGTGACCTGCGCCTATTCGTGTCAACCGCTCAACCGTACTCCGGCGCCCCTACTGCTCCTCCTCGGGCAGCTCGCCCACCCGGTTCTCCCACTTCGTGGAGAGCACGATGGTGGTACGGGTCCTGGAGACGCCCTTCGTCCCGGACAGCCGGCGGATGGTCCGCTCCAGGCCGTCCACGTCGGACGCGCGGACCTTGAGCATGTAGGAGTCGTCGCCGGCGATGAACCAGCAGTCCTCGATCTCGCCGAGGTCCTTCATCCGGCGTGCCACGTCCTCGTGGTCGGCGGCGTCGGAGAGGGAGATGCCGATGAGGGCGATGACGCCGAGTCCGAGCGAGGCCGAGTCGACCGTCGCGCGGTAGCCGGTGATGACACCGGCCGCCTCCAGGCGGTTGATGCGGTCGGTGACGCTGGGCCCCGACAGTCCGACGAGGCGTCCCAGCTCCGCGTAGGAGGCCCGGCCGTTCTCCCTGAGAGCCTGGATGAGCTGCCTGTCCACCGCGTCCATGCGATCGATAGCCTTCCGCTGAAAGTTCCTGAAGTATGAGTGGGTAGCGCTGTGTTCAGGTGGTGCGGGAGCCGCCGCCGAGTTCGCCCTCCCAGCGGCGGTAGAGCGTGTGCCCGACGCCCGCCGCGTCCAGCGCGCGCCCGGCGACGAAGTCCACCAGGTCCTGGATGTGCGTGGCCCCCGCGTAGAACGCCGGGGACGCCGGCAGTACGGTCGCGCCCGCGTCGTCGAGGGTCACCAGGTGCCGCAGCGTCTGCCCGTTCAGCGGGGTCTCCCTGACGGCGACGACCAGCTTGCGCCGCTCCTTGAGGACGACGCTCGCGGCGCGCTGCAGCAGGTCCTTGGAGAGGCCGAGCGCGACCCCGGCGACACAGGCGGTGGAGGCGGGCACGATGAGCATGCCCTTCGAAGGGTACGAACCGGAGGACGGCCCCGCCGCCAGGTCCCCCGCGCTCCAGTGCCGTACGGCGTCGACGTCCACCGCGAACGTGCCGGGCTTGCCGTCGGCCCCCCGGCCGAGCCACTCCCGCAGGTCGTCCTGCCAGTGGGCGTCCCGGAAACTGATCCCGGTCTCGTCGAGCAGGGTGAGCCGCGAGGCCCGGGAGACGACGAGGTCGACGCTCTCACCGGCCGCGAGGAGAGCACGCAGCACGGCGGCGGCATACGGCGTTCCGGACGCGCCGGAGACCCCCACGATCCAAGGCCGACGCTCTGTTTCTCCTGCGTTCACACCTTGAGCCTACCGGCGCGACGCCACCGGCTCAGGACCGGTGGCGCGCCTTCGGGCCCACGGGCGGCCGGGCGGTGCGCCGACGCCCCCGCTCCCGTCGGGAAAGCCCGCGCCCGCCGGGCCGGCGCGGGCCGGGCCGAAACGTGCCGCCGGTCAGACCGTGAGGCCCCGCACCAGCAGGTCCAGCAGCGCGCACGCGAACAGGGCGATGCCGATGAATCCGTTGACCTGGAAGAACGCCCGGTTCAGCCGGGACAGGTCGGTCGGGCGGACGATCGTGTGCTCGTACAGGAAGGCGGCTGCCACGATCAGCAGTCCCAGCCAGAAAAAGATCTCCGCGTCGGTGGCCAGCGCGTACCAGACCAGGAGGCCGGTCGTCACGGCGTGGCAGCCGCGCGCGCCCCAGATCGCGGCCGGTACGCCGAAGCGCGCCGGGACCGACTTCACGCCGACCTCGCGGTCCGTGCGCACGTCCTGGCAGGCGTAGATCAGGTCGAAGCCGCCGATCCAGATGCCGACCGCGAGGCCGAGGATCACGGCGTCCCACGACCACTCGCCGGTGATCGCCAGCCAGCCGCCGATCGGGCCCATCGCCTGGGCGAGACCCAGGATGGCCTGCGGAAAGTTCGTGAACCGCTTGCCGTACGGGTAGACCACCATCGGGATCACCGCGACGGGGGCCAGCGCCAGACAGAGCGGGTTGAGCAGGGCCGCCGCGCCGAGGAAGAACACGAGGGCCACCAGCGCGCCCGTCCAGGCGTGCTTGACCGACATCGCGCCGGTGACCAGCTCACGCTGGGCCGTACGGGGATTGCGGGCGTCGATCTCCCGGTCGATGATCCGGTTCACGGCCATCGCGAAGGTCCGCAGCCCGACCATCGCCACGGTGACGAGGAGCAGCCGGCCCCACTGGATGTTGCCGTCCGTCAGGAACATCGCCGTCAGCGCCGCGATGTACGCGAACGGCAGCGCGAAGACGGAGTGCTCGATCATGACGAGCCGCAGGAACGCCTTCGTGCGCCCGGGCTGCGGGATCGCCGCTGATGCGCTGCTCACGAGAGTCCGTACTCCTTCCAGCGGCGGTCGACCTTCGCCGCCGTATCCGGGTCCGAGAGGACCATCTCGGGCCAGCCGCCGTCGCGTGTGTAGCCCTCCTCGGGCCACTTGCGTGTGGCGTCGATGCCCGCCTTGCCGCCCCAGAACTGCTGGTAGGAGGCATGGTCGAGGTGGTCGACCGGGCCCTCGACCACGGTGAGGTCGCGGGAGTAGTCCGTGTTGCCCAGCGCGCGCCACGCGACCTCGTGCAGGTCGTGGACGTCGCAGTCGGAGTCGACGATCACGATCAGTTTGGTCAGGGACATCATGTGGGCGCCCCAGACGGCGTGCATCACCTTCTGGGCGTGCTTCGGGTACTTCTTGTCGATCGCGACGATCGCGCAGTTGTGGAAACCGCCCGCCTCGGGGAGGTGGTAGTCCACGATGTCCGGCACGATGATCTTGAGGAGCGGGAGGAAGAAGCGTTCCGTCGCGCGGCCCAGCGGACCGTCCTCCGTGGGCGGGCGGCCGACCACGATCGACTGGATCAGCGGACGCTTGCGCATCGTGACGCAGTCGATGGTGAGCGCCGGGAACGGTTCCTGCGGTGTGTAGAAGCCGGTGTGGTCGCCGAAGGGGCCCTCGGGAAGCATCTCGCCCGGCTCCAGCCAGCCCTCGATGACGACCTCGGCCTGCGCGGGCACCTGGAGCGGCACCGTCTTGCAGTCGACCATCTCGATCCGCTTGCCCTGGAGGAACCCGGCGAAGAGGTACTCGTCGATGTCTCCGGGCAGCGGCGCGGTGGAGGCGTACGTCACGGCCGGCGGGCAGCCGAAGGCGATCGCGACCGGCAGCCGCTCGCCGCGGCGCGCGGCCACCGCGTAGTGGTTGCGGCTGTCCTTGTGGATCTGCCAGTGCATGCCGATGGTGCGCTTGTCGTGGCGCTGCAGGCGGTAGAGCCCGAGGTTGCGGATGCCGGACTCGGGGTCCTTGGTGTGGGTCAGCCCGAGATTGAAGAAGGACCCGCCGTCCTGCGGCCAGGTGAAGAGCGCCGGCAGCAGGTCGAGGTCGACGTCGTCGCCGGTGAGCACGACCTCCTGGACAGGGGCGTTGTCCGACTTCACCTTCTTCGGCGGTACGTGCGTCATGGCGCCGAGCTTCCCGAAGGCCTCGCGCACCCCGACGAAGCCCTGCGGCAGCTCGGGTTTCAGCAGTCCGCCGATCTTCTCGCTGATCTCGGCGTACGACTTCAGGCCGAGCGCCTTGAGCAGGCGGCGGTCCGTCCCGAAGACGTTCATCGCCAGCGGCATCGCCGAGCCGCGCACGTTCTCGAAGAGCAGCGCGGGGCCGCCCGCCTTCTGGACGCGGTCGACGATCTCCCCGACCTCCAGGTACGGGTCCACCTCGGCCTTGATGCGCTGGAGGTCGCCCTCGCGCTCCAGCGCCCGGAGCAGGGAGCGAAGATCGTCGTAAGCCATGCGTCCCAGTATCGGCTACTCGCTACGCTGGTCCTGTAAGGGGGGCCGCTCGACCGGCCCCGACGGCCACGGGTTCTTCCGGACCCGTCTCCGTACGCGTCTCCACAGCAGGGGGAACCACCGCATGCTTCGGGTGCTGATGATCCTGGTGCCGCTGGCACTCAGCATCTACGCCTTCATCGACTGCATCACGACCGATGAGAAGGACGTCCGCTACATCCCGAAGCCGCTCTGGGCGATCCTCGTGCTGCTGTTCCCGCTCGTCGGCTCGATCTCCTGGCTGATCGTCGGCCGGGTCCGCACCCCGCGTGACGCCTCCTCGTCCCGCCGGGGCGGCTGGGTCGCGCCCGACGACAACCCCGACTTCCTCAAGTCCCTCAGGGACGAGAACAAGGACGACGGCAAGGACAAGGGCGAACGCGACGGGAGGGGCAGCGGCAAGGACGACACCGGCGGCGAGGGTCCCGAGGACGCCGCTCCGCCGAAGTCCTGACCGAAATCTTGAGCGAAGTCCTGACCGGGGGCGGGCGCCGGGGGCCGCGCCGGGATCAGCTCCCGGCGGACGCGGCCAGCCGGTAGAACGCCTGCGTGGTCCGGGGGTGGGCCATCTCGTCCAGCAGGTGCCGCCATTCGAGATCGTGATCGTCGCAGGCGCCGGAGTGCGCGTCGTCCCAGGCGGCGAGCAGCGGGGCGAGTTCGCTCTCGGGGGTCGCGCGGACATCGGTCACGACGGCAGTGGTCGCGAGGCCGGTGATCGGACCGGAGGTCGTGGAGATGTTCATGGCGGTTCCTTCCGGGCGGCGGGGCGGCTGTCGGTCGAGGTTCCTGGCTTCAGTTCGCGGTTGAAGTTCTTGGTTGAAGTTCGGACCGAACTTCCCCTTGGACTTCCTGAGTTCAACTCTGCCGCCGTCCGCCCGCCGTCGCCATGAAGCGACCTACCAGACCCGGGGTGGGGCCAGCCCCACCCCGGGCATGCGGCCGGCGCCCGGCACCCGGCGTCCACCGCACCACGCCTGACATACCGTCACTGAGGGCTCTTGGAAGGTGACTTCGGGGTCGGCGTCGGTTCCGTCGTCGGCTTCTCGGTCGGTACCGCGACGGGTGCCGACGAGTCCGCGGGCGGCTTGCTGGGGGCCGCCGCGGACGGACCGGTCGACGCGTCGGGGCTCGCGGCCGGGGGCGCCTCGGTGGCCTCGGCCGCCGGGGTGGGCCTGTCGGACTCACCGGCCCCGGTCGACGGCGACGGCGTGGGCGAGGCCGCAGGAGGACCGCTCGTGGACGGCGGGGCGAGGGGGACCGTCGGGGTCACGGGCCGGTCGGGCGCCGCCAGCCGCACCGGCAGGGCCACGAGCGCCGTGACGGCGCACAGCAGGCCGGCCCCGGCCGCGGCACGGAGCAGCCGGCGCCGGGCCGCGCCGCGCCGGATCGCCTCGTACCGGCCGGGGGGCGGGCCGAGGTAGTCGGAGGCGGGCCGCAGGATGACGGCGAGGGGATCGTCGGGTTCGAAGTCCGGGCCGTCGTCAGAGTGTGTGATCAACGCTTCTCCTCAGATGGGCGCGGAGCAGTTCACGGGCCGCGTGGAGATCGGCCTTGACGGTTCCTTCCTTGCGCCCGGTCAGCACGGACACCTCCCGGATCGGCATGTCGGCGTAGTAGTGCAGCAGGATCGGGACGCGCAGCCGTTCCGGCAGCGACTGTACGAGCAGGCGCACCGACGGGTCCGCCTGTTCGGTCTCCGGGCGGACGGCGGCCTCGGCCGTCGCACGGCGCACCGCCCTGCGTTCGCGCTCCAGTTTGCGCCAGTGGTCCCGGACGATGTTCGCCGCGGTCACGTAGAGGAAGCCGCGGGGTTCGGCCACGGCGGTCCAGCGGGCCCAGAGCCGGGTGAACGCCTCCGAGGCGATCTCGTGGGCCGTCTCGTCGTCGTCGACCAGTCGGCGGCACCAGCCGGCGAGGCGCGGGTAGAGGGCGGCGAACAGCTCGGACGCTGCCTGCTCGCGGGACCGTTTCAACGCTCTCCAGGTCGTGACGACTGTAGGGGTCGTGCACCCGGAAGGATCCCGGACCGTCGGCGTACGGTTCCGACGGCCCGGGATTCAGGGGTGCGGGTGGTGCGGGTGGTACTGGTGATACTGGTGGTGTGACTTCGGCGTGGGCGGCGCGGGTGGCGTGGGCGGCGCGGGTGGCGCGGGTCAGGAACCCCCCGGGCCGCTCTGACTCAGCTCCGCGAAGACGATCACGCTGTCGCGGTAGCCGTCACCGCTGCGGGGGCCGCCGCACGTGATGAGCCGCAGCTCGGGCCGGCCCACGTCCCCGTACACGTCCTTGGTCGGGAACCGCGCCTGCGCGACCGTCCGTACCTCGCTGACGGTGAACTCCGCCGCCGTGCCGTTCTCCAGCCGCGCCTCGATCCGGTCGCCCCGCCGCAGCCGCTTGAGATCGAGGAACACGCCGTCCCCGTACCTGCCGACCGTGACATGGCCGAGGATCACCGACGGGCCGACCTGGCCGGGCGTCGGCGAATGGCGGTACCAGCCCGCCCGGTCGCCGGCCTCGACCGGAGGCACCTCGACGCTGCCGTCCGGGGCGAGCCCCAGCTTCATGACCGGGGTGTCGACCCCGATGGCCGGGATACGCAGCCCGACGGGCACCGAGCGGGCGAGGGCGCGCACGTTCTTCCCGGCGGAGCTCGCGGGCGGTGCCGAACTCTCGCGGCCGCGGTCGGTGACGGCGCCGTCGCGCACGCCACCCCCTCCTCCGCCGCAGCCCACGAGCAGGGTGGCCATCGCCGCGGTGACGAAGGCGCGCCTGGACGGCCAAGTCACGCCCCGGTCGCCCGACGGCGGCGTACGACGTAGACGGCCGCGCCGCCCAGCGCGACCGCCGCGGCGGCGCCCCCGCCGATCAGACCGCTCTCGCCGCCGGACGTCGAACCGGTCGACACCTCACCGGTGTCGGGCGCTCCGCTCGGTACGGCGGACACCTCGGCGTCCGAGGGTGCCTTGGACGGCGCCTCGGTGGGCGCGGTGCTCGGCTCGGTGGCCGGCTTGCTCTCGGCCGGGGCCGGGGCCTTCGTCGGTTCGGCGCTCGGCTTCGCCGAGGCGGGGACGGGGCTCGGGGACGACCCGTCGGCGAACGCGGGCACCGTGCTCGCCAGCACGGCGGTGCACGCGAGTGCCAGGGCGCTGAGGACAGTTCGGCGCATGTGTGCTCTCTCTCATCGGTCCGTCCGCACGGTGGTACGGCGGACGGCTGCGTTGCGGATGGCGAGCGGAGAGACGAGGCAGCGGCGGACCGGGTTGTAAAGAGCAGGCAAAGTCCTCGAACGGGTACGGCACCGGCACACACCAGCCCCACCGCCTGCCGCCTCGCTCTAGGCTTGGCCGGCATTCGGCGGGCCTGGCCGGGGGCGCCTCGGGGACGGGGCGGCAGGGCGGCCGGGCGGGGAGGAGCGAAACGCGCGTGATCCGGGTTCAGGCAGCAGGGGACGACGAGGCACCGGTCCGCAACCCCGTGAAGGCCGTGTCCGCCGGAGCCGCATACGTGAGAGCCATACCGGCCGACGCCCTGCTCGCCGCCCTCGCGGCCGTGGACGTGGGACTCCAGCTCGACGACTACAACCCGCTCGAACTGGCCCTCTCGGCCGCCGCCTGCGCCGCGCTCGTCGTGCGGCGGCGCTTCCCCCTGGCGGTGTTCCTGCTGTCACTGCCCGCCGCGCTGTTCTCGTCGGTCGTGGTGGTCCCGCTCGCCGCCCTCTACACCCTCGCCGAACGCAGCCGGGACCGGCGGCTGCTCGTCGGCTGCGCCATCGCGTCGGCGCTGGCCTCCGCGCTGCCGTGGCCGCTGTCGGAGTACACGCGGGACGACCGCTTCTGGACGTTCGTGGACTTCGTCTATCTCCTGGCGACGGCCGCCGCGCCGGTCTTCCTGGGCCAGTTGGTGCAGGCCAGCCGTGACGCCGCCGACCGGCTTGCCGAGGTCGAGGAGGCCCGGGAGCACGAGCGCCTCATGCACGCGCAGAGCGTCGTGGCCCGCGAACGGGCTCAGCTGGCGCGGGAGATGCACGATGTCGTCTCCCACCAGGTCAGCCTCATCGCCGTACGGGCCGGGGCTCTCCAGGTGGGCGCGAAGGACGCCGAGACACGCGAGGCCGCCCGTGCGATCCGCGGGCTGAGCGTGACCACCCTCGACGAACTGCGGCACATGGTCGCGCTGTTACGTGCCTCGGGCGGCCGTACGCCCGAACCGGCGGCGCAGCCGACCCTGGCCGACCTCCGGCAGCTGATCGACTCCAGCGGTATCGAGGTGACGCTGAGGGGCGAACTGCCGTCCGGCATCGGGGCACCGGCCGAGCGCGCGGTCTACCGGACCGTGCAGGAGGCCCTGACGAACGTACGCAAGCACGCGCCCGGCGCCACCACGACGGTATGCCTGTGGCACGGCGGCGACGGACTGGGCGTCACCGTCATCAACACCCCACCGACCCGCCCCGTACTCGAACTGCCCGGCTCACGGGTCGGGTTGATAGGCCTCGGCGAACGGGCGGAGAACCTCGCGGGCTCCTTCGAGGCCGGCCCCACGGCCGACGGCGGCTACGGAGTCCGCCTGCGCCTGCCCCCCACAACCGACTGAGCCGCCGACATCGATCACCTCGTCCTCGCCGGACCCCCGCCGGATCCCCGCCGGAGGGGCAACGGCATCAACCCGGTTGACGCGTTGTCGGCCCACGCGCTTGCCTGCTGTGATGACCGACCTTCGTATCGAGCACGTCGACGCCGTCTCCGAGGGCGCTCTGGAGGACTGGCGGCACGTCCACAACGTGATCGTCCCGCCGGCCGCGCTGTCCTTGGCCGAGGTCCGCGACCGGGCCGGGCGGTACCACCTGGAGGTGGCGTACCTCGACGGCGTACTGGTGGGCTGTACGACGGTCCGGCCGCCGGAGGGCGAAGGGGCCGCGGCCACCGTGATCGCCCGCGTGCTCCCCGGCCATCGCCGCCGGGGGTTCGGCGAGCGGCTCCACGTACGGGGGCTGGCGCTGGCCCGCGCGCTCGGCGCCACGACGGTCGAGACCGTCGTGCTGGCCGCCAACGCGGAGGGGTTGCGGTTCGCGCTGGCCCACGGGTATGCCGAGTTCGACCGCTACACCCTGCCGGGTGGCAGCGACCTGTGGATCGATCTGCGGCTGAGTGGGGGCTGACCGCGCCGTTCCCCGCGCCCCTCAAACACCGCGTTCACCTGCGGGCCGGTGGGGGTGGGCCGCGCAGTTCCCCGCGCCCCCAAAAAACCACAAGCCTGCGCAGTTCCCCGCGCCCCTAAAGACCAAAAGCTCGCGCCGTTCCCCGCGCCCCTGG